>JACCXE010000369.1 GCA_013697265.1 Actinomycetota bacterium
CGGCGATGTCGTCGGCAGCTTGGCGCGTCGAGGTGCCGCGGACACTCAGTGCGTCGGCGAGCGCGGCGACGATCACGTCGTCGTGCACGTCGCTGGGCTGGGGGTCGGCGCCGGCGACGACGATCACGAACTCGCCCCGCTGGGTTTCGAGCCCGGCCTTGGTGGCGAGTTCGCCCAGCGCGCCCCGCCAGTATTCCTCGTGGACCTTCGTGAGCTCGCGGCCCACCACCGCGGCGCGCTCGGCGCCGCACGCGTCGGCTAGGTCGGCCAGCGTCGCCGCCACCCGCGACGGCGCTTCGTAGAACACGGTCGTGCGCTCGTCGGCCGCGATCGACGCCAGCCGGTCTTTTCGCTCCACGCCTTTGCGGGGCAGGAAGCCTTCGAAGGTGAACCGGTCGGCGCTGAACCCGGTCGCGGCGAGCGCGGCTGTAACCGCAGACGGCCCGGGGATCGATTCGACGACGAAGCCGGCGGCGCCGACTTCGGCCACAACGCGGCGGCCGGGGTCTGAAACGGCCGGGGTGCCGGCGTCGGTGATCAGCGCCACGGTCTTGCCCTGTACGAGCAGGTCGACGATCTCGGCGCAGCGTTGCGCTTCGTTGTCCTTGTGCACCGCCAGCAACCGGGGCGTCGCGACGCCACCCGCGCTGAACAACTTGCGGCTGTGGCGGGTGTCCTCGCAGCACACGACGTCGGCCGCGCCGAGAGCGAGCGCGGCGCGGGGCGACAGGTCACCGAGGTTGCCGATGGGGGTTGCGATTACGACGAGCCGGCCCGGTTTGTTGGGCGCGGCCTCAGTCACCCTTGATCTCGAGTTCGTCGCCCAGGTTCAGCCCCCATCGTTCGAAGGCACCCTCTTCGGCTTCGATCACGCAGCGGGCCCGGGGCCGGATCAGGCCCACACGCCACGGCTGCATGCAGACGGTTTCGAGCACGGTCAGATCCTTGGTGCAGAAGGCCACGTCGATGCCGAACTTCATGCCGAGCGTGTGGACCGACAGCCCCGGCTTGATCAGCAGCGCCCCGTCGATGCCGTCGCGGCCCAACAAGCCCTTGAACCGGTCGACAAACGAGTCCGCGACTTCCAGCGTCGCCAACACATCGTCACCACGCACAAGCCAAGGCACGCCCTCCAGCCTGCCACGCCCCCCACCCCACCCCAATCGAACCCGTAGTCACTCTTGGGCGCGCGTTACCCACACCTGACTACGGGTTCGGAAATGGGTTAGACGTTGAAGCGGATTTCGAGGGTGTCGCCGTCTTGGACGACGTAGTCCTTGCCTTCGACGCGGAGTTTGCCCGCGTCTTTGGCCTTGGACCACGAGCCGAGTTCGAGCAGCTCGTCCCAGCGGATGCACTCGGCTCGGATGAAGCCGCGTTGCAGGTCGGAGTGGATCACGCCCGCGCACTCGGGCGCCTTGGCGCCGGTGCGGAATGTCCAGGCTCGGCTTTCTTGCTCGCCGGTAGTCAAGAAGGTGGACCGGCCGAGCAGCGCGTACGCGGCGCGGGTGACCCGGGGCAGCGCGCCCTCACCCAAACCAAGGCCCTCGAGCAGTTCGGCCTTGCCCGCCGCGTCGAGTTGGGCCGCTTCGGCTTCGAGCTGCACCGACACGGCCAGCACTTCGCCGGCGTTGTTCGATGCGGGGCCGCCGAACGCGGCGGCGACCGGCGCAACGATCGCGTCGGCATCGTCGAGTTGCGCATCCGAAATGTTCACGACCGCGAAGGCCCGCTTGGCTGTCAGCAAACAGAACGACCCCAGCGCGGCGAGGTGTTCGGGTGCGACGTCAACCCGCCACAAGGCGATGCCCTCTTGCAAAATTTTGTCGACGACATCCAACGCCTCGACCTCGCCGAGCAGCGACTTGTCGCCCTTGGCCGCCCGGCGACGCTTCTCGAGGTTGTTCGATACCGTCGTGGCGTCGGCGAGCACGAGTTCGAGTTCGAGGGTTTCGAGATCGGCGACGGGGTCGGTGTCGCCCACCACGTTCTCGTCTTCGAAGGCGCGCAACATGAGGCAGATCGCGTCGACCTCGCGGATGCCGGCCAAAAACTTGTTGCCCAACCCCTCACCGCCCGACGCGCCGGCCACGAGCCCCGCCTGATCGGCGAACTCGATCGTCGCTGACACAACCTTGCGCGACGCCGACATCTCGGCCAGAGCAATGAGTCGGTGGTCGTAGACCTGCGCGATACCAACCGAGGTTTCGGTCGTGGAGAAGGGGTGCGAGGCCACAACCGCGCTGCCGCCCGTGAGCGCGTTAAACAGCGATGACTTTCCGCTATTGGGTAATCCGACGATGCCGATGCGTTCCACGGGCGGCTGACGCTACTTGGCTGCCGCAGCCGCCTTGATGTCGGCGAGCGGGGCCTGCCAGTCCGTGTACCAGAGGTAGGGGCTGAAGCCGAGGTCGTCGTTGATGGCCAGCATCCACTTGTTGGACCCCGCGTTCCACGTGTCGATGAACTCGGCTTCGGATTGTTCGGTGCGAACCTTCTGCATCATCGACGCCTTGATCCACCGACCGATGGCGTGGCCCCGATGCGCGGGCTTCACCGCAGTGCCGCCCTGCCAAAGCAGCTGGGGCACCGACGGGTGCCATTCGAGGCCGGTGAAGGAAACGAACTCGCCCGTTTCGTCGTGGCGCACCACCATGAGCCACTCGAGGTCGCCACTCGCCGCCTGGCGTCGTTCGCGATCGGCCAAGCGTTCCTCGGTCATCACCCAGTCCTCCATGTCGAGGTCGTCGCGGGGCGCGTCGTTCATCGTGCGCAGCACGTCGAGGAAGCCCTCGCGGTATCCGTCGGGAATGGGCGACGGGAAGAACAGCAGCGAGTAGCCCGCGGCGCTGGCCTTCGCCTCGCCGTTGGCGATCCAGTCGTCGAGCAGTTCCTGGGGAACCTTGTTGATGTAACACCGACTGCGACGGTCGAGCATCTTCTGCGTCATGGTCATCGCGGCGAGGAACTTCTCGGCCTCGTGGTGCTGCACGGTGCCGGACCCGAGCACCGTGCGTTCGTCGGCTTCGGCGACGTCCACGATCTCGCGCAGTAGCGCCGTGCCGAGGCCCTCGCGGCGCCGCGCGGGTAAAACGTGGATGTCGAAGTTTGCGAGGTGACGGTTCTCGTCGGTACGGCCCAGGCCGATGAACCCGGCACCCACGATGTCGCGACGGTCCTCGTCCCACGCGACCCAACGGTGGTTGTCTTGGAAGGGCGACGTCTGCCGGATGAATTTCAGCCACGCGTCGTAGGGGTAGACCGGCGTGTCGGGGTCGAGCTCGGCCTCCATCTGACAATCGAAGGCATACCGGGCCCGCATGTGGACCTCGGGTGCGGTCGTGGGATCGAACGGGTCGGGTTTCATCGTCTCTTCTCCAGCCACGTCTTTGCGTCGGTTGTGTCGATGAGCCATCGCAGGGCTTCGAAGTGCGGCTTGAACCCCATGGTGTCGTTCACGGCCAGCATCGGTTCGTTCGAGTCGGCGTTGAAGGTGCGGATGAAGCGTATGTGCGGCAAGTCTCGCACCACCCGTTGGAACATCGCCGCCTTCATCTGACGACCGAGACGGTGGCCGCGGTGTTGCCCGTCTACCGCCGTCGCGCCCTGGTTCACCGTGCGCGCGTCGTTGGGGTCGACGACGATCTCGGTGTAGCCGACGGGCGTGCCCGATGCGCGGTGGCGGGCGATCAGGGTCCACCGGGTCTTGCCGTAGCCGGCGAGGCGCTGCTCGTCGATGCGGATTTCTTCGAATGAGATCGTGCGCTTGAGCACGGGTACGTCGTCCATGGGCGCGTCGTTGAGCAACACGGCGCGCAGCCGGGCCATGTCGGCAATCGACTCGTCGGGGTAAGAGCCGTCGGGTGTGATCCACTCAAGGGCGTAGTCGTCGTCGGATTCGTCGACCCAGGCCCGCATGAGCTCGCGATCGACGTCGGCGACCACGAGACGGTTGATGTGGGCGCGCAAGCCGATCGATGCACCGAGCGACTCACCGAACGCGACCGGTGCGACGGACACTTGGTCGGCGCCGAACACGAGGTTTGGCCGCCCCAACCCCTCGGCCTGTTCCACCACTTTTTCGAGCAGCGAGGTGGCCACGCCGCGGCGGCGATGGGCCGACGCCACTGCGATCAGCGCGAACACCAACTGCGGGTTGTGTTCGTCCACGGTGACCCAGGCGGTGCCGACCACCGAGCCGCCGTCGGCGCGCGCCGCGTAGATCGTGTTCGGCACTTCGCGCAGATCGCGATGGGCCCGCGTGGTCGACGCCGGCATCGGTGGGATCTCGGGGTCGATCTCGAGGCGCCACGCGTTCTCGAAGGCGTTGATGTCGGCCACGACCTCGTCGGTCCAATCGTGTGCGACCGACTCGATCGTGTAGCTCATCGTGTTAGCCCAGGATCGCCGCGAGTTTTTCGAGCGCCACGTCGGCCCGCACCTGATGCTCACCGAATTCCGTCACGGTCTTGAAACCCATCGCATAGTTGATGCCGAGCATGGCGTCGTTGGAACCGGCGTTCCAGGTGGAGATGTTGTCGATCTGCGGACGCTCTTTGATCAGGTTCAAGAGCATCTGCGCCTTGAGCCAACGGCCGAGGCCCTTCTCGCGATGGGCCGGGTTCACGCCGGTGTCGTTCTGGTACGCCTTGGTCGGCCAACGCTGGGGCAGCCACACGTCGGTGTGGGCCACCGTCTCGCCGGTCGGCTTGTGCACGGCGACCATCGTGATCACGTCGATGCTGCGCGCGGCCTGCACCTGTTCGCGGTCGCGCAAACGGCCGACGGTGAAGACCTCGTCTTCGTATTCGAGGTCGTCGATCGGCGCGGTGTTCATCACGTTCTGCTCGTTCACGAACGCGTCGACGTGTTCGTCGGGGCAGGGCCCGTCCCAACGAACGAGTTCGTAGTCACCGGCCCGTTCGGCGGCGCGAGCGACCCAGCCTTCGAGTTGGGGCCGGTCGACGTCGGCGAACTTCAGCATGCTGAAGCGACCGGTGAGCTTGTGCGTGGCGCCGATCGCGTTCAGAAAGCGCCAACCGGCTTGCACCTTGTCGTTGGCGTCGAAGCCGACCAACGGCCGGCCCTGCTCTTTGGCGAACTCGACCGCGGCTTGAGCGAGCGCGGCGCCAACTTTCTGGCGGCGGTACGGCGGCATGACGTCGAGCTCCACGAACGACGCCTCGCGGTTGTCTTCGTAGTCCTCCCAGCCGATGCAGGTGACGCCGAGCAGTTCGCTCCGATCGTCGTCCCACACGCCGAAGTAGTGGTTCGGATGCTTCGGGTTCGAGTTGAGCGCTTGGTACCACAGCTCGTCTTCGGGCACCTCGCCGTCGTCGGGCACCGCCTCGTTGTGCGAGTGCTGGGCCAAGCGCAAGTACGCCATCTTCAATACGTCGTCAGCGTTATCGAGGTCGAGCGACTCGACTTTCCAGTGCGTTGCCATGCCGAATGGATACCTCCCGCCGCCGTCGCTTGTCGCTCGATTTACGTGTTGCCCTGAGACCAAGCATCGATGAGGCGCCGGGCGATGGACATGCCCGGCGGGATCATCGGCAGGTCGTCGGGGCCGTGCCATTGCGCGTCGAGGATTTCGGACTCATCGAGCACGACGTCGCCGCCCGCATAGGTGGCGGTAAAACCGAGCATCAACGAGTGCGGGAACGGCCAGGGTTGGCTCCCCCAGTACTTCACCTCCTTCAGCGTTATGCCGACCTCCTCGAACACCTCGCGATGCACCGCCTGCTCCATCGACTCGCCCGGCTCCACGAAACCGGCGAGGCACGAATACATGGGGACGGGGAAGTTCGAGCCCCGCGCCAACAGCGCCTTGCCGTCTTCTTCGCGCGTCACCAACACGATGATCGCGGGGGCCAAACGCGGGAACGCCAACAGACCGCACACCGGGCAGCGCATGGCCCGGTCATTCGGTGGCGGCGCCGGTTCGGTCTCGGTCGCGCAGCGCCCGCAGTAGCGGTGGGTTCGGCGCCACTCGATCATCTGCACGGCCCGTCCCGCGATGGTCCACGCTTCTTCGTCGAGGCGGCCGTAGAGGCCCATGAGTGGCATGCCCATGTCGGGCTCGGCATCGTGGCCGTAGACGGGCCGGCCGTCGCGGGTTCCGAGGAAGAGGCCTTCGGTGTCGGGCACGTCGAACGGGTCGTCGCCGTGGCCCAGATCGATCACGTGCACGTTCATTGCGCCCACGAGAATGTGCATCGCCTGGCTGGCTTCGGAATCGGGATGGGGACGGTTGGCGGGCGTGAACGGCATGACCCCGACAACGTAGGTTTCTAGGCATGGTTTTGCTGAAGGAACTAGTGGTGGGCGACGAACCCGCGGTGTGGGAGGCCCTTGGCTTCACGATGGACGGCGACCGGTGCCGGCTCGGCCACGTCGACGTCGTGTGTGACCCGTCGGTCGGAAAGGGCATCCGCAAGTGGACCCTCGTGGGCGAAGGGCCCGACTCGGTGGACGGCGTGCCGACCACGTGGTCACCGACCGGTGTTGACCCCGCGGGTGCGCACCCGAACGGCATCGTCGAGATCGATCACGTGGTGTTGACGTCGCCCGACGTAGTGCGCACCGTCGGAAATCTCGAAGCGCTCGGCATCGCGGTCCGACGCGAACGCGAAACCGACACGTACGGCGCGCCGATGAAGCAGGTGTTCTTCAAGCTCGGTCAGCCGATCCTCGAGTTGATCGGCGCCCTCGAGCCAATGGGTGATCAGCCGGCGCGATTCTTCGGGCTTGCCTTTACTTCTGCGGACTTGGACGCGACCGCGAAGTATCTCGGCGACGCGCTGCATCCGTCGAAAGACGCGGTTCAGCCGGGCCGGCGCATCGCCACGCTCGACAAAGCCGCGGGCTCCACGATCGCGATCGCGGTCATGAGCCCCGAAGTAACGGAGGACGCCGATGTCTGACTCTTTGTTGATTGACGTGAAAGACCGCGTCGCCTTGATCACCATCAACCGGCCGGCGGCGCGCAACGCGCTGTCGTCGGAGTTGTTGCGCTCGCTGCCCGATGCGATCGTGGCCGCCGACGGGAACGATGACGTCGACGTGATCGTGTTGACCGGAGCCGACCCCGCGTTCTGCGCCGGGCTAGACCTGCGCGAGCTCGGCTCGACCGGCAACAACCTGGCCGGCGGCGGCCCCACGTCAACCAAGGACTGGACCACGCCGTGGCCCGACGTGACCAAGCCCGTGATCGGCGCCGTCAACGGCGCCGCGGTCACCGGCGGTTTCGAGATCGCGTTGAACTGCGACTTCCTCATCGCGTCGGAGAACGCCAAGTTCGGTGACACCCACGCCCGCGTTGGCCTCATGCCGGGTTGGGGCCTGTCGGTATTACTGCCGCAAGCCGTTGGCATTCGCCGGGCCCGCGAGATGTCGCTGACCGGCAACTTCATGGGCGCCGAGGAAGCGCTCGCCTTCGGCCTCGTGAACCGCGTGGTCGCGCATACCGACCTGATCCCCGTCGCGTTGAGCGTCGCCGCCGACATCGCCGGCAACGACCAGAAGTCGGTACGGGCGCTGCTGGGCGAGTACCGCGAGATCACCAGCTCGATTTACGACGAAGGCCTACGGATCGAAGCGTCCAAAGCCAAAGAATGGAACTCGCGCAAGGGTGGGTTCGACCCGGCCGAGGTTGAGAAGCGTCGCGCCGCGATCATCGAACGCGGCCGCGGAATGGTCGACAGCTAGCGGATCAGACGAGAAAGTCGCGCAGGTCGCGGTCGGGCCGGGCGCCCATCTGCGAAATGGTTTCCGAGGCACAGGCGGCGCCGAGCGACGCCGCTTGATACGGGCTCATCTCATGGGTAAGGCCGTAGAGGAACCCCGCGGCGAACACGTCGCCGGCGCCGGTGGTGTCGACCACTTTTTCGACAGGCACGCCCGGCACGTCCACCCGTTCGCCGTTCGTGACTATCGACGAGCCTTCGGGGCCGCGGGTGATCACGACGACTTCGCACAGCCGCCCGAGCTCGGTGATCGCGCCTTCGAGGTCGTCGGTTTCGAACATCGACTTTGCCTCGACGTCGTTGCCGAACACGATGTCGACTGGTCCGTTGAGTAGCTCGGCGAACTCGTCGCGGTAACGGTCGACGCAAAACGCATCGCTCAACGCGAACGCGACCTTGCGGTTGACGCGGCCCGCGGCATCCATGGCCACTCGGAAGGCGTCTTTGGCCAGTGGCGGGTCCCACAGGTAACCCTCGAGGTAGGTGATCGAAGCACTGGCGATGAGGTCGAGGCCGATGTCACCCGCGGCGAGCAGCTGTGACGCGCCGAGGTAGGTGTTCATGGTGCGCTCGCCGTCGGGCGTCACCAGGATGAGGCAGTGCGCGGTGGGCGGGCCACCCACGGCGGCGGGCAACTCGAAGGACACGCCGGACTTGCGGATGTCGTGCACGAAGCTGGCGCCCAGCGCATCGTCAGCCACCCGGCCGATGAACGACGCCCGGCCGCCGAGCGACGCCAGCGCCGCGGCGGTGTTACCGGCCGCGCCACCGGAACGCTCGACCGAACTCGTGACCGCGGCGTAGATCGCGGACGCGACGTCGGCGTCGACGAGGCGCATGCTGCCCTTGTCGAGTTCGAGTTCGGCGATGAACGCCTCGTCGACTTCGGCGAGCACGTCCACGATCGCGTTGCCGACGCAGACCACGTCGAAGTCGGTTTGGGTCATCTACGCGTCGCCCTTTCGCAGCGGTCGGTCGCGCCGGGGCCGGGACGCCGCGGGTTCCGGTTCCGTCTTGGTCTTGGTCTTGGCCTTGGTCTTGGGCTTGGCCTTGGCCTTGGCCTTGGCCTTGGATGGTGGGCGCTCGCTGCGGGGACGGGCGGGTGGTTCGGGCTCCGGTTCGGGCTCGTCGTCGTCGTCTTCGTCCTCGGGCTCCCAGTCCTCGAGCTCCTCGCCGAACTTCGTCCGGCTCGTTAGTTCTGGTTCCCAGTCCTCGTCGTCGTCGACTTCGTCTTCGAATTCCGGCTCGGGTGACGCAGTGGGGACGCGACGCGCCGCGGTCGAGGCCCGGGGCCGGTAGGGCTCGGGCGCCTGGCGCACCCGGGTGGGCGGCGCGTCGTCCACATCGTCCGCGTCGTCCGCGTCGTCCGCGTCATCCTCGTCGAACGGGTCGTCGAGGTCCTCGTCGTTGCCTCGGAACAGGCCGGGGACCCCGTTCTTGGCCCGCTTGGATTTGCGCGGTGCCTTTGGTTCCTTATCCGCTTTCGCCGCCTTGGGTTCCTTGGGTTCCTTGGCCGACGTGGGCTCCTTCGGGGGACGGGGCTCACGCGCGGCCACAACAGCGCGGGCCACCGGCGCCTCTTGCGGACCCCCGACGGCACACGCCGCGACTGCGGCGACCGCGATCGCTACCAGCGCGGCGACCCCGATGAGCACGCCGCTGGTGCGAGCCAGGCTGGCCCCGCCGACGACCACCACGAGCACGACGGCGGCGACCGCGGATCCCGCGGTGGCGCGGGCTGCGCCGAAGCGCTCGAGCGAGCCCTTCGCTGCCGAGGCGCCGCCCACAAAGAAGCCGAGCGTGCCGCAGAAAATCATGGGCACCGACGTTTGGACGGTTTCATCACCAAACAACGCGATGACGCGACCGACGATCGCGCCGAGCAGCGCACCCATCAGCGCGCCGACAGCCGTCGTGACCAGGCACGCGACGAGAGGGCGGCGAGACATGTCTTTTAGCTTTTCACGCCGGGCCGCCGGCGGCGGTGTTTGCACCGGCAATACTGCGATTGTGCCTGAACAGCCCGCCTATCGCCTGCCCCGCGCCGTCTCGCCTGTCCGCTACGACATCGCGCTGCGGCCCGATCTGAAGGCGTTCACCTTCAGCGGCACCACTGCGGTGAATGTCACGGTGCACGAGCCCGTGGCGTCGATCACGCTGAACGCGATCGAACTCGACATCAGCGAGGCCCGCGTCGTCGACAGCGAGGAGCGTTCGCAAGACGCCACGATCACTTACGACGAGGCCGAGCAGCAGGCCACGTTCAGCTTCCCCGACGCGCTGGCCGCGGGCGACTACACCCTGCACACCGCGTTCACCGGCATCCTCAACGACAAGTTGCACGGCTTCTACCGGTCGACGTTCAAGGATGACGACGGCAACGACCACGTCATCGCCACCACGCAGTTCGAGGCCACCGATGCGCGCCGGGCCTTCCCGTGCTGGGACGAGCCGGACCGCAAGGCCGCGTTCGGCGTCACCCTCGACGTGGCGCCCGGGCTGACCGCTCTGAGTAACGGTCACGTGGTGGCCGACGACCCGATCGACGACGGATGGCGACGGGTGCGCTTCGCCGACACCATGGTCATGTCGACGTATCTCGTCGCATTCATCGTGGGCCCGCTCACCTTCACCGAAGACGTCGACGCCAACGGCGTGCCGCTGCGGGTCGCGTGCGTGCCCGGCAAGGAACACCTCGGCCAGTTCGCGCTCGACATCGGCGAGCACTCGCTCAACTTCTTCGCCGACTTCTTCGGCATCCCCTACCCGTCGTTCAAGCTCGACCTCGTCGCCCTGCCCGACTTCGCGTTCGGCG
>JACCXE010000278.1 GCA_013697265.1 Actinomycetota bacterium
GGAAGATGTTGTCGACGAACAGCAGCACGTCTTGGCCCTGCACGTCGCGGAAGTACTCGGCCATCGTGAGCGCGGAAAGCGCGACGCGGAAGCGCACGCCCGGCGGCTCGTCCATCTGGCCGTAGACCAATGCGGTGTTCTTGAGAACGCCCGACTCTTCCATTTCGAGCCAGAGGTCGTTGCCCTCGCGGGTGCGCTCACCCACACCGGCGAACACCGACACACCACCGTGTTGGCGCGCAACCCGAATGATCATTTCCTGGATCATCACGGTCTTGCCCACGCCGGCGCCGCCGAAGAGGCCGATCTTGCCGCCCTGGCGGTAGGGCTCAAGGAGGTCGACGACCTTGAGGCCGGTCTCGAACATCTTGGTAGCCGGGTCGAGGTCGGCGAAGGCGGGCGCCGGGCGGTGAATCTCCCAGCGCTCGTCGAGGTTCGGCAGCGTCTCGCCGCGCGCGTCGAGCGCGTCACCGATCACGTTGAACACGTGGCCGAGCGTGCCGTTTCCGACGGGCACGGTGATGCCGCGACCGAGGTTGCGCACCGCGGTGCCGCGAATCAGGCCGTCGGTGGCGCGCATGCAGATGGCACGCACGCGGCTGTCACCGATGTGCTGCGCGACTTCGGCGACGATCGGCGACGACTTGCCGTCGACGATGACGTCGAACTCAAGTGCGCCGTGCAACTCGGGCAACGCGTCGGGCGGGAACTCAACGTCGACGACGGGGCCGACGATGGCGACGATGCGCCCGTCCTTCAGTGCGTGGACGGGGGTGTCAGCGGTGAGGGTCATCAGCGGTGCTCCTAGCGATTCGGCATGAGATCGGTGGCAAACATGTGGTCGGCGAGATAGTCCGTCTCGCCATCGGAGCTCTGCGCGAGGGCTTCGGCGCCACCAACGATTTCGAGAATCTCGGTGGTAATCGATTCCTGGCGGGCGCGGTTCATCTCGCGCGACAGCACCTTGATGAGTTCCTCGGCGTTGTCGGTGGCGGACTTCATCGCCCGCTGCTGGGCGGCGAAGAACGATGCCGTCGAGTCGAGCAGCGCCGCGAACAGGCGAGCCTCGGCGTAGCGGGGCAGGAGGTTGTCGAGGATTTCGTCGGGCTCGGGCTCGTACTCGTAGTCGGCCTGCGGTCCTGTCGGCGCCTCGGTGACGGTGTCCTGTTCGATCGGCATGAATTGGCGCGTGAGGACCTTCTGGGTGCCGACCGAAAGGAACTGCGTGTAAACGAGATCGACGCGATCGACTTCGCCGGCCTCAAAGCGCGTCCGCACTTCTTCACCAACAGCGCGGGCGTCTTCGTACGACGGGTTGGCGACGAGACCGGTGAAGCTGGCGGCGATGGTGTAGCCGCGGAAGCGGAAGTAGTCGCGCGCCTTCTTGCCGACGAGGATCAGCACGTAGTCGTGGCCGCCCGCGATCTCGGCTTTGAGCTCGGCTTCGGCCTGGCGTAGCACGCCGGAGTTGTAGCCGCCGGCGAGGCCGCGGTCACCAGCGAGCACGACGAAGCCGACGGTGCGCACCGACTCGCGAGGTGTGAGCAGCGGGTGGCCGCCACCGGCGCCGGCCGCCGCGAGGTTGCGGATCACCGCGGTGATCTGTTCGCTGTAGGGACGAGCCGCCGCTACGCGTTGCTGCGCTTTGGCGATACGGCTGGCAGCAATGAGCTCCATAGCGCGAGTGATCTTCTTGGAAGATTCAACGCTCTTGATTCTCCGCCGGAGAACGCGCTCCTTACCGCCCGCCATGTTCCTACCCCCTTATTCCGCTGCGACGACCGACGGAACGAAACGACCGACGAAATCCTCGACGGCCTTCCTGATGTCGTCCTCGGGAAACTCGCCCGCCTTGATGGCGTCGAGGATCGAACCGGCGCGGGCCCGCACGTCGGCGAGGAGCTCATTCTCGAAGCGGGGAACGTCGGCCACGGCAAGGGTGTCGAGGTAGCCCTTGGTGCCGGCGTAGATCGAGAACACCTGTTCCTGCACCGGCAGCGGCTGGCCGTTGGTCTGCTTGAGCAACTCCACGAGACGACGGCCCCGATCGATCAGATTCTGGCTGGCCTTGTCGAGCTCGGCGCCGAAGCTGGCGAAGGCTTCGAGCTCGCGGAAGTTGGCGAGGTCGAGCTTGAGGCCTCCGGCGATGCCCTTCATTGCCTTGATCTGCGCTGAACCGCCGACTCGGGACACCGAAGTACCCACGTTCATCGACGGGCGTACGCCCGAGTTGAACAAGTCGAGGTCGAGGAAGATCTGTCCGTCGGTGATCGAAATCACGTTGGTGGGGATGTAGGCCGAGATGTCGCCGGCCTTGGTCTCGATGATCGGCAGCGCAGTGAGCGAGCCGGAACCGAGTTCCTTCGACAGGCGAGCGGCGCGCTCGAGCAGACGGCTGTGCAGGTAGAAAACGTCGCCGGGGTACGCCTCGCGGCCCGGCGGGCGGCGCAGCAACAGCGACATGGCGCGGTAGGCCTCGGCCTGCTTAGACAAGTCGTCGTAGACGATGAGCGCGGCTTCGCCGGCTTCCATCCAGTGCTGGCCCATGGCGCAGCCCGAATACGGGGCGAGGTACTTGAAGGGGGGCGGGTCCGACGCCGCGGCGTTGACCACGACCGTGTACTCCATGGCCCCAGCCGCTTCAAGGGTGGCCACGAGCTCGGCCACGGTCGACGCCTTCTGACCGATGCCGACGTAGATGCACTTAACGCCGAGACCCTTCTGGTTGATGATCGTGTCGACTGCCACCGACGTCTTGCCGGTCTTGCGGTCGCCGATGATCAGTTCACGTTGACCGCGTCCGATCGGCGTCATGGCGTCGATGACCTTGATGCCAGTCTGCAAAGGCTCCTTCACCGGCTGACGGTCGATCACGCCCGGCGCCTGAATCTCGACGCGGCGGATCGTGTCCTGTGGGATCGGGCCCTTGCCATCGAGCGGGCGACCCAGCGGGTCGACCACGCGACCGAGCAATCCGTCGCCGACCGCGATCTCGAGAATGCGGCCGGTGGCCTTGACGGTTTGGCCTTCCTCGATGTGGGTTGCGTCACCGAGTAGCACCGCGCCGATCGACTCTTCGTCGAGGTTCAGGGCAATGCCCTGCACACCACCCTCGAACTCGAGCAGTTCGTTTACCGCGGCACTCGGCAGTCCACCGACACGGGCAATACCGTCGCCGACCTCGACCACCCGGCCGACCTGCGCCGAAGCGGTGGTCGGTGTGTAGTCAGCGAGGCGCTTGCGGACCGCGGCCCCGATGTCGTCGGAGTTGATGTTGAACGACATAGACACGTGAGTTACACGCTTTCCTTGAGTTGATCGAGACGGTGGCGAACGCTGCCGTCGATGACCGTGTCGCCGATCTGGGCGACGATGCCGCCAAGCACGCTCGGGTCGACAGTGACCTTGACGCTGATCTTCTTGCCCGTTTCCTTGCTCAACGCTGCAGCGAGGCGAGCCTTCTGATCGTCGTCGAGGGCGACGGCCGAACGGACTTCGGCAACGGCCTCGGCCCGCGAATCGGCGGCCTTGGCGACAAATGCATCCACGATGGCCGGGAGTTCACGGGCGCGGCCAGCTCCCACCACAAAGCTGACCAACGACGTCGTGACCGGATTGGCGCGCGAACCGAGCAGATCCTCGACGATGCCCTGACGGAGTTCGGCGGGGACGGCCTGGTCGGTGAGCGTGGTGCGCAACTCGTCGTTGGACTCGAGCGCCCGCGCAACCGCGTGCAACTCGTCTTCGACGGCCGCTACCGCATCCTCCGCTTCAGCCACGGCGTAGAAAGCCGCCGCGTATCCCTCTGCTCGTACACCCACGGCTAGCTCTTTCCGAGGTTGGTGATGTAGTTGTCGATCAGCTGGCGGTTGGTCGC
>JACCXE010000355.1 GCA_013697265.1 Actinomycetota bacterium
TGGCACGCGGCCGAGATTGGTGGCGGCGGCGGCATCACCAACGGGCGCGGCCTGGCCGGCATGTACACGCCGCTCGCACTCGGCGGCGGGGGACTGATTGATCACGCCACCCTTGAACAGGCCCGCCGGTGTTCGGTCGCCACCAACCTCGACGCCACGTTGCAGATCGCGACGCGCTTCGCCTTGGGCTTCATGCTGAGCATGGACAACCGCGACAAGTACGACAAGGACAGCGTGATTCTGGGCGAGCACGCCTTCGGTCACGTCGGAATGGGCGGCAGCATCGGCTTTGCCGATCCGTCGGTGGGTTTGGCCATGGGCTATTCCATGAACCGCATGGGGCCTGGCATTTTGTTGAACGAGCGCGGGCAGTCGCTGGTGGACGCGACCTACGCCGTGGTCGCTGCCGCCTAACTTCTTCCCATGGCTCGGGTTGCTTCGGCACTTCTGTGTGACGCGGCCACGGTGCGCGAAGGACTGCTGCACATCCTCGGTGGCGGCATCACGCGGCTACACCGGCCCGAATACCCAGCCCCTATGCAGGTCACGCTCGTAGCCCAGATCGTGCTGACGCCGGTCGAGGTCGGCTTCACACACGACGTGAGCGCCGTGATCCAAACCGAAGACGGCGACGTCGTGGTGGAGGCCAACGGCCACCTCGAAGCCGGCCCGCCCAACCCGCTGCTCGAACCGGGCGAGTCCGTAATCTTGCCGTTGGTAATCAACCTCACGAACGTCGTGCTCGCCGTCGCCGGTGGGTACTCGATAGAGATCTCGGTGGACAGCGTGCACCAGGCGTCGCTCACCTTCCGCGCCGTGACGGTGCCGGCCATCTAGAGGGCGGCCCGGGAGGTCGTCTAGGCTTCGCCCACGTGCCAGCAACCGTTGTAGTTGGAACGCAGTGGGGCGATGAGGGGAAGGGCAAGCTCACCGACCTCCTCGCCAAAGAGATGCAGATGGTGGTCCGCTATCAGGGCGGCCACAACGCCGGTCACACGATCGTTGTAGACGGCGAGAAATACGCGTTGCGCCTGCTCCCTTCAGGCGTGCTGTATCCCCACACCACTGCTGTTATCGGCAACGGCGTGGTCGTCGACCCCGCGGTTCTGCTCGACGAGATTGATCGGTTGACCGCCCGCGGCATCGACTGTTCCCGTCTGCGGATCTCGGGCAATGCCCACCTGATCATGCCGTACCACCAGGAGATCGACGCGCTGACCGAACGTCGCTTGGGCCCGAACAAGCTCGGCACCACGAAGAGCGGCATCGGCCCCGCCTATGCAGATAAGGCCTCGCGCGTCGGCCTGCGGGTGCAGGACCTCACCGACCCCAAGATCTTCCGGGAGAAGCTCGAGGTCGTGCTCAAAGAGAAGAACCAGATCCTGGCCAAGATCTTCAACCGCCTGCCGCTGTCGATCGACGCGCTGTGCAAGAAGTATCTCGACGACTACGCGCCGCGCATCGCTCCGATGATCGTCGACTCGGTGTCGTTGATTCACGAGGCCCTCGAGCGGGGCGAGAACATCCTGCTCGAGGGTGCCCAGGCCACCTTCCTCGACCTCGACCACGGCACCTATCCGTTCGTCACTTCGTCGAATCCAGTTGCCGGCGGCGCCTGCACCGGTGCCGGGGTCGGGCCTCGCGACATCGGTCGCGTAGTGGGGATCGCCAAGCCCTACATCACGCGGGTGGGCGCCGGACCGTTCCCCACCGAGATTCACGACGAGCTGGCTGACGACCTGATCGAGCGGGGCGGCGAGTACGGCACGAACACCGGCCGCCGTCGCCGAGTCGGCTGGTTCGACGCGGTGATGATGCGACAGGCTGTGCGACTGAATTCGTTGAGCGAGCTGGCGCTGGCCAAGCTCGACATGCTCGATCCGCTCGACTCGGTGAAGGTGTGCGTCGCTTACGAGGTCGACGGCGTGCGCCACAAGTACATGCCGCACCACCAGAGCGACCTTCACAAGGCCGTGCCGATCTACGAAGAGCTGAAGGGCTGGAATGCCTCGTTGACCGACGTGACCGAGCCCCATCAGCTGCCGGCCGCGTGCATTGAGTACCTGAAGTTCCTGGCCGCCGAGATCGGCATCCCGATCTCGTACGTCGGCACCGGCCCGGGCCGGGACCAATTCGTTCACACCGCGTAGCGTTCGCCTTCATCGTTGTAGCGGCGCTCGCCGCCGCAACGGCGCCGGCTTGGGCGATGCCGTCGTTCGAGCCTCCGACGCTCGCGCCGGCGGCGCGGATTCAACTCGCCGTGCGGGTGCCCCCCGACGGCCGGGGTGCGGTGAACAAGAAGGTGATCGTGCACCTCGACCGTGCCTTCGTGGTCGATGCGTGCTCCAGCCGTGACGGCTGGACTTGCACGATCACGCTGGCAACTAAACCGCCCCGATCACTGGTGACCTACGAGTGGAAAGACGCCGCGGTGCGTCCGTCCTCCGACACCGTGCAGTTCGCGTTGCGAACGCCCCGGGCCGACGCCATCTTCCGCGTCGAGGTGGACCAGTTCCACACCGACGGTCACGTCGTGTACTGGGGCGGAAGCTCGGTAAAAGCCGCGCCAACTCTCACCATCAAATCGGGGGTCGCGCCGACGACCACTGCTCAAGTTGCGGACCGCGACTCCGGCGTGGCAAACACTGATGACGCCAAACCCGTCCCGAAGAAGAAAGACTTCACCTTCATGGCTCTGTATATCGTCATTGCGCTTTGGCTCGCTGTGGTCATTCCGGTCCTGATAGCCGGGATGAAGGGTGCGCCCCAGGACGAAGCGCACACGCACGACCAGCATTAGGTAGAGGTCGGCGGCCGCCGGTGGGCCAACTAAGATTGACCCACGTGACGACGCCGAAAACCTCTCCTTCATGAAGGTCGTAGTCGTCGGATCCGGAGCGCGGGAACACGCCCTGACCCACGCCCTGGCCCGCACGGCCGACGTCGTGTGCACCCCTGGTTCGCCTGGAATCGCCGCGGTCGCGACCTGCACCGACGACGACCCCGAGAAGCTTGACGCCGATCTGTTCGTTATCGGCCCCGAAGCCCCGCTGGTCGACGGCTTGGCCGACCGCCTGCGGGCGCAAGGCAAGCGGGTGTTCGGGCCCGGCGCGCGCGGCGCGCTGCTCGAAGGGTCCAAGGCGTACATGAAACAGGTGGTGCGGGCCGCAGGTGTGCCGACCGCCGCGTTCCACACGTTCGGCGCCCACGAGGTTGACGCGGCGGTGGCGCTCATCAACTCGACCGACGGGCCCTACGTGATCAAGACCGACGGGCTCGCAGCGGGTAAGGGGGTGCTGGTCACCGAGTCGGCCGACGAGGCGATCGCCGATGTGCGCGACAAGCTCAGCGGCGCGTCGTTCGCAGGTGCCGGCACCACCGTGGTGATCGAAGAATGCATGGTCGGCTCCGAGTTGTCGGTGCTCGCCGTGTGTGACGGCGAGTCGTATGTGCTGCTGCCCGCAGCGCAGGATTTCAAGCGCATGCACGACAACGACCAGGGCCCGAACACGGGCGGCATGGGCGCGTACTCGCCCGTTCCCGGCGTCGATGTCGACGCGCTCGCGATCGGCCCTACGTTCATCCAGCCAACGCTCGACTACTTGCGGGGCCAAGGCATCGACTACCGAGGCGTGCTTTACGCCGGCCTCATGCTTACGCCGAGCGGGCCAAGGCTCGTCGAGTTCAACGTGCGCTTCGGCGACCCCGAGTGCGAGGTGGTGGTGCCCGGACTGCAAGGCGATGTCGCCGCCTTGCTCGCGTCGGCCGCCGATGGCGCCCTCGACTCGTCTCTCGTCTCACCTGCGCCGGACGCCGCGGTCACCGTGATGATCGCGTCCGACGCGCCGGCCGGTGGCGTTGTGGTTGGCGTCGAGAATGCGAACGCACTCGAAGGCGTCAACGTGTTCCACGCCCGCACCACCGCCGACAAGGGCGCGCTGGTCACCTCTGCCGGGGGGCGAGTGCTGGCGGTCACCGGCCGCGGCACAACGCTGGCCGAGGCCCGCGAGCGAGCGTATGCCGCTGTAACCCAGATCGATTTGCCCGGCGGTTACTACCGCAAGGACATCGCGGCGAACGCCGCCGCGATCACGGAAGGGACTATCTGATGTTGAAGGTCGCAGTGCTGATGGGGTCGGCCAACGACGACGACAAGATGGCTGGCGCCAAGACGATGCTCGAGCGTTTCGGCGTCGCTGTCGACGTGCACGTGATGTCGGCCCACCGAAACCCGGCCGACGTTGGCGCGTTCGCCACCGGCGCGCGCGACGCGGGCTACGGGGCCGTAATTTGCGGCGCGGGCATGGCTGCCCACCTCGCCGGCGTGGTCGCCGCACACACCACGTTGCCGGTAATCGGCGTTCCGTTGAGCGGCGGCATCAGCGATGGGCTCGACGCGCTGCTCGCCACCGTGCAGATGCCCAAGGGCATCCCGGTTGCGACGGTTGCGGTGAACGGGTCGGCGAATGCCGGCATCTTGGCCGCGCAAATTCTCGCTGTCGC
>JACCXE010000379.1 GCA_013697265.1 Actinomycetota bacterium
CCGGTGCCACCGGCCATACCCAGCGGTTGCTCACCGTCGTCAAGGCCGGTTCCATCCAAGACGTCAAGGCCACGCCTACCGACAAAGTCCACACCTGGCCTCACCTGCTCGTCGGCGAGTTCGTTGCGAGCCTGGCCTGCACCGCGTTCCTGCTCGTCTTCTCCGCCTTGGTGAACGCTCCGCTCCTCGGCGCCGCGAACGTCAACCGCACCCCGAACCCGTCCAAGGCCCCGTGGTACTTCCTAGGTTTGCAGGAGCTGCTCACCATGTTCCACCCGATGGTGGCCGGCGTCACGGTTCCCGGCGTCGCCCTCGTCGGGCTCGGCATGGCGGGCTTCATCGACAAGAACCCGTCCAACAAGCCCGAAGACCGCAAGTTCGCGATCGCAACCATGACCCTGTTCCTCATGTTCTGGGCCGTGCTCGTGATCATCGGATCGTTCTTCCGCGGTGAGGGCTTCAACTTCATCCTCCCGTGGCGCCAGGGCGTCCACGACATCTTCGACCTATAGGCCTTTGCCATGAGTTCAACCACCATCATCGTTCTCGCACTTGTCGCCCTCGCCGTGCTCGCGATCTTGTTCTTCGCGACTGCGGGCGCCGGGCGCGACCGCGCCGCGGCCATCAACCTGCGCCGCGAGGCGCGCAAGAAAGACAAGGCAAACCCCGCGCTAACCGGCGAGGGTGGGGCGGTCACCGGCCGCGAAGTCGAGCGCAACGCCAAGCTCGAGCGTCGCGGTTCGGGCGAGCTCGTGTCGGTCAGCGCCGAGGCTGCGCCGCCCGCGCCGTTCATTCCTCCAGATCCCGACGTGATCGCGGTTACCCGCCGTCAGTTCCTAAACCGGGGCAGCGCCACGCTCATGGGCATCAGCCTCGCCACCTTCGGCGCCGCTGTGCTCGCCTTCCTCTGGCCCCAGCTCGGCACCGGCTTCGGTGCCAAGATCAACGCCGGCAAGCTGTCCGAGATCCAAGGCACTATCCGCGACACCAAGGCGCCGTTCTACGTAGCCGAGGCCCGCACCTGGTTGTCGGCCTACCCCGATACTGCGTTGTCAAAGGCCAAAGCGGTCTACTCCGGCGGCGTGCTCGACGGCATGGAACAGGGCGTGGTCGCCCTGTACCAAAAGTGCGTGCACCTCGGTTGCCGCGTGCCGTGGTGCGGTAGCGCACAGTGGTTCGAGTGCCCCTGCCACGGCTCGAAGTACAACCGCGTCGGTGAGAAGAAGGGTGGCCCGGCCCCTCGCGGTCTCGACCGTTTCGCCGTGTCGATCGCCAACGGCAACGTCATGATCGACACCGGCAAGGTGATCCAGGGCCCGCCGATCGGCACCAATACCACTGGTCAGGAACAGGAAGGCCCGCACTGCGCATGAGTCCGGTTTTTGCCAGTACGCAGCAGAACCTGGCCATCGCGTTTGTCGTCGCGCTTGTTCTCGGGTGGGGCCTGTTCCTGCTTATCTCCGTCAAGAAGAGCGGCGAGGCGGTGGGCGACGAATCGGTCACCGCGCCGAACCGTCGTCCGTACTTCGACGATGAATCACTCGAAGGGCCCCGGCTCGAGCGGGCGCAGAAGGCGGCACTCGCCTGCCTCATCGTGGTGGTCTTCGGGCTTCCGATGTACTGGCTCAACGAGCCGGGCCGGCAAGAGAACGCGATCACCGGCTTCGGTAAGCGCGCCGCTTCTCGCGGCTACGTGCTCTTTCAGCCGGCCGACTCTGCCGTCCCCGAAGGCAACATCGGCCACTTTGGCTGCGGCGGTTGCCACGGTGTCGACGGCGAGGGTGGCATCGCGAACTACACGCTGACCGACGCGGACGGCAAGGCCCGCACGGTCAAGTGGAAGGCGCCGGCGCTGAACACGGTGCTTCTGCGCTACGACGAAGCCGAAGTCAACACCGTTATCACCTACGGGCGACCGAATACGCCGATGCCGCCGTGGGGTGTGGCCGGTGGCGGCCCGATGAACGAGCAGCAGGTCACCGACCTCGTCGCCTACCTCAAGTCGATCCAGCTGAAGCCGGCCGAAGCGCGGCAGGCAGCGGTGGGCGCAGACGGCGCGTCGTTGTTCGACCAGTTCTGCTCGCGCTGCCACACGAAGGGCTGGTCCTACGACGAGTCCGAGGTCGCCGGCGGCGGCGCGTTCGGCCCCAACCTCACGAACGGCGCCACCCTGCGGCAGTTCCCCAACGTCGCCAAGCACCTTGAACTGGTCAGCCTGGGCGACGACTTTCAGAAGCCTTACGGCGAACGCGGCGTTGGCACCGGTCGTATGCCTGGTTTTGGTCAGATGCTGTCGGAAGCCCAGATTCGGGCCATCGTCGAATACGAGCGGAGCCTGTAATGCCCCACTTGTTGCTCCCGCACCTGTTGATGGGTGCACTCAGCTGGGATCCGCAGATCCGCGGCATGCTCATCCTGATCACCGCGATCGCGATCCTGCCTGGCAGCGTGTATCTGCTGCTGGCCACCAACGTTGGTGCACGACTCGGCTTCCTGCTCGCCGTCGCAGGGCTCAGTGGCTGGATGATGCTGCTCGGCGTCACGTGGGCGTTCTACGGCCAGGGCATCAAGGGTAGAGACCCGAGCTGGAAGGTCCGTGAGGTCATCCACACGCGGGCCCCGGAAGACTTGTCGGGTGGCACCCTGAAAACGCTCGACGACTTCCCCACCGGCTGGAACAAGCTGCCCACAAGCGGCTCCGCCATCCTCGGCGACGCGCAGGCTGCGGCCGACAACTTCATCACCAAGAGCGGCCGAAAGCCCAAGATCGGCCCTGAGGGCCCGATCATCAAAGACCCGACCGCGGAAATGCTGCGCTTCCCGGCCGAATTCTCCGAGTCGTCGGATTACGTGGTCACCGCGGGCTACAACAAGGGCGGCGACAACGAGTTGTTCACGATCAACCGTCACAAGTTCTATTTCCTTCACTCAGCCCATTACGTGGCCGTGGAGTTGCGCCCGGTATTCGCGCAACCCGTCAGCGCCGACGGCGTGCCGCCCAAGCCGATTCCGGACACCACCAAGCAGCTCACCACCGTCATCGTCGAACGCGACTTGGGGTCGGTCCGCTTCCCGCAGGTCATGATGGCGATCGCCTCAGGCATCATCTTCGCCGTCACCTGTCACGCGCTGCACCGGCGAGACAAGCAACTGATGGCGATCCGCACTGCCGGGCGCCCCACGCCCGCGACCGCTTAACCCAAGGAGGACGAACCGCATGGCCGACTACTTGCCGCTGCTCATGATGTTCGTTCTCGCCACGATCTTTGCCGGCGCGTCGTTCTTCGCTTCAAGCCTGCTCGCGCCCAAGCGTCGCACCGCCGCCAAAGAAGCGCCTTACGAGTGCGGCATCGTGCCCACCCGGGAACCGGCCGAGCGTTTCCCGGTGCGCTTCTATCTCGTGGCGATGATCTTCATCGTCTTCGACATCGAAATCGTCTTCGTTTACCCCTGGGCGGTGATCTTCGACCAGCTCGGCCTGTTCGGGCTAGTCGAGATGATCGTGTTCGCTCTAGCCGTGATCGTCAGCTTCGCTTACCTGATCGCCAACGGCGCGCTCGACTGGGGCCCGGCCAAGAGCATGACCAAGCTCAACACGATCGAGACGGGCAGCACCACTACCCGCACGAGTGAGTCGACCATCCGTCGCATCGGCGCCGCCGCCCAAACGGACGCGGCGTAGGAGCCGGCGATGGGCCTCGAAGACCTGAACCACAACTTCCTCACGGGCACGCTCGAAGACGTCGTGAAGTGGGCGCGCTACAACAGCGTGTGGCCCGCGACGTTCGGTCTGGCGTGTTGCGCGATCGAGATGATGGCCACCGGGGCCGCCAACTTCGATATCTCCCGTTTCGGCATGGAGGTGTTCCGGGCCTCGCCCCGCCAAGCCGACCTGATGATCGTGGCCGGCCGCGTCAGCCAGAAGATGGCGCCGGTGCTGCGCCAGGTTTACGACCAGATGATGGAGCCCAAGTGGGTCATCTCCATGGGTGTGTGCGCGTCGAGCGGCGGCATGTTCAACAACTACGCAATCGTCCAAGGCGTCGACCAGATCGTGCCCGTCGACGTCTACGCGCCGGGTTGTCCTCCTGGGCCTGAGACGCTGCTGCACGCGATCATCACGCTGCACGAGGGCATCAAGAGCGGCGAGATCACTAAGCGCCGCGAGGTCACGGGTGGGGGTGCCGGCGTGCTCCTCGAGGCCGCACGCGCATGACGGACGCGGCTGTCGAAACCGACGAGGTCGCTGAGCGCGCTGCGGTCGACCCGTCTGTCGTGCACGTCACCCGTGAGGACTACGTCGCCAAGATCACCGAATACAAAGACGCCGGCTTCAACATGTGTTCCGACGTCACCGCGGTCGACTACCTGACCCATCCCGGCCGCGCGTTGCCCGACGGCATCGACGCGGCCCGCTTCGAAGTTGTCGTCGGCTTGCTCAACATGAGCGAGGCCACCCGCGTTCGCATACGCGCGCAGGTGCCAGCCGACGACCCGCATATCCACACGCTGTTCGAGCTGTATCCCGGCTCTGAAGCGATGGAGCGCGAGGTGTTCGACATGATGGGCATCGTTTTCGACGAACACCCCGACCTCACCCGGATCCTGATGCCAGAGGACTGGGAAGGTCATCCGTTGCGCAAGGACTACGAAGACGTGCGCGTGCCAGTGCAGTTCAAAGCCCCGAGGGCGAGTAAGTAAATGTCAACGGTCAACGACGACCTCGACACTGACCTGACGTCCGAGGGACGCCAGGAGATGGACGCGACGTCGGACACGCCGGCCATCGAACTGCTCAAAGAGCAAGGTGCGGTGTTGCGCCTGCCCGAAGGCCCCCAGCTCGACGCCAACGATCTGTCGATCGAGTCGACCGACGACCAGACGATGATCATCAACATGGGCCCGCAGCACCCCAGTACCCACGG
>JACCXE010000056.1 GCA_013697265.1 Actinomycetota bacterium
TCCCGGGTGGCGGTGCCGGCGGATACCGGATTGCCGTCGGGACCGAGCTGGCCCTGGCGTTGCAGTCTGCGCTTCTCTTCTCGGTTCAACAGTCGTCCTTCGGACAGGTTTCTTTCGGTAAAGCAGATGAGCAGGGCAGGAGGGACTCGAACCCCCAACCACCGGTTTTGGAGACCGGTGCTCTACCAATTGAGCCACTGCCCTAGTGGGGGTGCGGCGGACGATGGTAGCACCGTGCGATACGCCGCTTCCTAGTCGCGCACACCACGGCCGCCGGGTCAGCTGGCTAGAGCGCGGCGGCGGGCGCGGCCCGCGAGCACTACAGCGCCAGCGGCGCCAGCGGCGGCGGTGGCCAGGGCGATGCCACCCACGTAGGCGCCGCGGCGGCCACTCATGATCGAGCGAATGGCGCTGCGCTCACCGGCGGCTTCGAGGTGGGCCAGCACCGCGGTGAGATGACCCGGGGCGGGTTCGAGCATTTCGGTCCGCAGGTTGTGCAGGCCCCGGAGCAACCGGCGGTACTGCACGATCTCGGCCTGGCACCGCAAACACGTCTCGACGTGGGTCCGGACGTTCGCGGGCGCGGCCTCGACGCCCTCGGCGTAGTCGCCGAGCGCGGCCGCGATGGCGTCACAGGTCAGGGAATCAGATGCTGTTTCAGACTGCATGGGCCTGGTCCTCTCCTCGCAACGGGTACAGCGCTTCCCGGAGCTTGCGACGGGCCCGGTGCAGGCGGACCTTGGCGTTTGCCTCGGAAATCCCCAGCTCAGCGGCTATGGCTTCGTGGGGAAGGTCGTAGACGTCGCGCAATACGACGACGGAGCGCAGGGCGTCGGGCAGGTCGCGCAGGGCGTCTTGAAGCCGGTCGCGTTCGGCCAGCGCCTCGTTGTGGGCAACCGGGTCGTTTTCGACCCGGAAGTCTTCGACCATCACGTCTTCGTCGAGCACGTCGTGGCGGTTGCGGGAGCGCTTGCTCAGCGACGTGGACGCACAGTTGGCGACGATTCGGTACAGCCAGGTCGAAAAGGCCGCGTCTTCGCGGAACTTCTTGATCGACTTGTATGCCCGCAGGTAGGCCTCTTGCACCACGTCTCGCGCATCCTCCTCGTTTCCAACGAGCCGGTAAGCGAGCGTGTACGCGTCAGCGTGGGTTGCCCGAACCAGATCGTCAAAGGCTGCCCGGTCCCCCGCCTTTGCGGCGGCGACCCGTTCAGCCAGATCGGCTGTCATCGGCCTTTGGACCCGCAGCCTGTGGAAAACGTTACGCGGACGATTTAGCGCGTCTCCTTGTGGGCGGTGTGCTTGCGGTCCCACTTGCAGTACTTGTTCATTTCGATGCGCTCACGATCGTTGATCTTGTTCTTGATCGTGATGTAGTTACGCCGCTTGCACTCTTCGCAGGCCAGCGTGACCTTGATGCGCTTTTCGTTGCGTGCCATCGGATTGTGTTCCTTGGTTGATGTTGTTGAGTAGCGGCGGTCGGACTCGAACCGACGACAACACGATTATGAGCCGTGTGCTCTAACCACCTGAGCTACGCCGCCTGGTTCTTGGTGCGACTTCTGTAATGCGAGCCCTCTGTCGGAATCGAACCGACGACAACCTCCTTACCATGGAGGTGCTCTACCGACTGAGCTAAGAGGGCCTGCCCAGCCGAAGACGTGGGCCGCAGGATTGTAAAGCATCGCCTCTAGGGTTGGGTAATGCGGGTGCGGTTGGCGACGTTGGGCGACGCCGAGGCGATACGGGCGATTTACAACCCCGAAGTCCTCGAATCGACGGTGACCTTCGACCTCGTGGCGCGCACGCTTGAGGATCAGTTGAAGTGGATCGACGAGCATTCGGGTGCGCATCCGGCGATCGTGGCCGTCGAAGACGGTGTGGTCGCGGGCTACGGGTCGCTTAGCGCGTACAAGGAGCGGCCGGCCTATCGGACCTCGGTCGAGGACTCGGTCTACGTCCACCGGGCCTGGCAAGACAAGGGTGTCGGGCGGTTGTTGCTGAGCTCACTGGTGGGCTTGGCGGCCGACCACGGCTTCCATGCGATATTCGCCCGCATCGTCGGCGACCACGACGCGTCGATCGCGCTGCACGAGCGCTGCGGATTCGAGACGATTGGTGTCGAGAAGGAAGTCGGGCGGAAGTTCAACCAGTGGCTCGACGTCGTCGTGATGCAACTCCTGGTCGACCGCAATGACCGATCAGGCCCGGCCCTCGGCGATTAGACGCTCGCTGCAGGGCTCCGTCTAGCGCGGCAAAACACTAGCCTGATGCGTGGGAAACCGCTATCAGAGTGCGCGGGAAAACGCTATTATTTCCTCGTGCCGCCGGAACTGTACCGCCCGAGGCTCGTCGACGGTCAGCTCGCAGCTCTGCTCGCAGACTTTTCTGCAGTCATGCTGGTTGGGCCGCGCGCGTCGGGCAAGACGACAACTGCTCTTCGGCTGACTCGTTCCCACGTCCGCCTCGACCATGAGGGCGAGGCGGTCGCGTTCCGTGCCGATCCCGATTCGGCCTTGCGCACGATGGAGGAACCGATCCTGCTCGACGAATGGCAAGAAGTCCCAGGCGTGCTCGGTGCGGTCAAACGGGCAGTGGACAGCGACCCGTCGCCCGGCCGTTTCGTTATCGCCGGCTCGGTGCGAGCCGATACCGGCGCGCACAGCTGGCCGTTAACGGGACGGGCGATCAGAGTCACCATGCTTCCGCTGACGGAACGAGAAATCAGTGGTGATCCGACCGCGCTTACGTTCCTCGATCGTCTGCTGGCGAAGAAACTGACAGCGCCGAAGGTCACGCCTGACTTGGCCGACTGCATCGCCCGCGCGCTTCGCGGCGGCTTCCCGCATCCCGCTCTTCATCTCTCGACCACCGCAGCCCGCGTCTGGCTCGACAGCTACCTCGATCAAATTCTGACGCGGGACGCCAGCCCCACCGACGCTCGCCGCGACCCCGAGCGCCTCCGTCGCTACGTCGAGGCAGTAGCTGCGCACACGGCGGGGATCGTCGAGCACAAGACGCTGTTCGACGCGGCAGGCGTCGCTCGGGATACGGGCGACGCGTACAGCGACCTGCTCACGAATCTCTTCGTCCTCGACCTTGTGCCGGCGTGGTCGACGAACAGACTCAAACGCGTCACCAGATCACCCAAGCGATATTTGGTAGACGCCGGCCTCGTAGCGTCGGCGTTGCAGGTCGACGTCACAGGCGTGCTCCGCGACGGCGACCTCATCGGTCGCATTCTCGATACCTTCGTGGCATCGCAGCTACGGGCTGAACTGTCCGCCGGAGCGGCGAAGCCACGACTGTTCCATCTGCGCCAAGAACAGGGGCGCCACGAAGTCGACCTGATCGTCGAGTTCGCAGGCGGACGCATCATCGCGATCGAGGTAAAGGCCACCGCGGCCCCGCGCTCAACCGACGCGCGCCACCTGGGCTGGCTGCGCGATGAGCTGGGCGACCGCTTCCTCGCGGGAGTGGTGTTCCATACCGGTCCGGGTTTGTTCGAGATGGGCGATCGACTGATCGCGGCGCCGGTCTCAACGCTGTGGGCCTAGGAAGTCACACCTGACCGGGGTTCAGGCCCGCCCCTCGGCGACTAGGCGATCGAGGGCGCTCGCCGCGAAGTCGTGCGCGGTGCCGGGTTCGGGTAGCCGGCCTTCGCGCGCGGCGGTGACATGCGCACACGACGCGATGAGGCCCATGTGCGTGAAGGCCTGCGGAAAGTTGCCGAGCGCTTCGCCGGTCGACGCTTCGGTCTCCTCGGCGAACAGGCCTACGTCGTTGGACAGCCCGATCAGCCTTTCGAGCAGCTCTTCGGCTTCGTGCAGGCGGCCCTGATGAGTAAGCACATCGACCAACCAAAACGAGCAGAGCAGGAACACGCCCTCCTCGCCGGCGAGGCCGTCGTCGGCTTTGTAGCGCAGCAGGAGTCCGTGCTCGCTCAGTTCGGCCCGCACCCGCTCGACTGTCGCTTTGACCGCAGGGTCATCGGCTGGGAGAAAACCGAGCGCGGGCACGAGCAAGGCCGCGGCGTCGGCTGCTTGCTCGAAGGTCGCCGAGCCCGCAGCCTGCGGGAACCAACCGCAGCGTTTGGCCAAGTCCTCGAGGTGGGCGCGAGACGCGTCGCGTTCGGCGCGCCAGATGTCGACGTCGCCTTCGAGTTGACCGGCGTCGACCAGATCGAGGGCGCGATCGAGCGCAACCCAGCAGTGCAGCGTCGAGTGCACGAACAGGCGGGGCTCGGCTCGCACCTCCCAGATGCCGTGGTCGGGCTCGCGCCAACGCTTGGCGGCGACGTCGACGAGGTTCGAGAGGAACTTGCGGTTGGCCACGCTCAGCGAACCGCCGCCTCGCACGTACAGCCACGCCGCCTCGATCACCTGGCCGTAGCTGTCGTTCTGTGACTGCTTGGCCGCGCCGTTACCGATGCGCACCGGGGTCGAGCCGCGATGACCGCGCAGGTGGCGCAACTCGATCTCGGGCAGGTCGGGTTCGCCGCCCACGCCATACATGATCTGCAACCGGCCGGGCGTGCCCGCGGCTGTGCGCTCCAGCCAACTTTTGAACGCGTCGGCCTCGGCTGTGTAGCCGAGGATGAACAGCGAGATGAGGGTGACGGTCGCGTCGCGGATCCACGTGTACCGGTAGTCCCAGTTGCGCGTCCCGCCAATCGCCTCGGGCAGCGACGTGGTCGGCGCGGCGACAACGGCACCGGTCGGCGAGTAGATGAGGGCTTTGAGCGCGAGGGCGCTGCGGCGGATGCAGTCCTCGTAGGCGCCGCGGTAGCTACAGCCCGACAGCCATTCGCGCCAGAACCCGATCGTAGTGAGCAGCGCGTTGGCGGCGTCCTGTGGTTCGACGTCTCCGCCCGGCGCGCCCGGTCCGTCGATACGCAACCACACCGATTCGCCAGCCGACAGTGCCCAGGTGGCCCGGTACCCGCTGTCGGTTGTGGTGAGGGGCAGGCTGGCCGATGCCGTTACGGCGCCGACCAGCGACGGATCGGGGTCCGGCCGCGCGTAATCAGGCTTGATCGAAATGTCCACCGTCGCCTCGACGTCGCCGGACAGACAGCGCAGGCGGCGCAAGATGCAGTGGCCGGCGTCAACCGCGGCCGGCCGCATCGGGTCGAACGCGGCCACGGGCATGCAGTCGGTGACTTCGAGATCGCCGTCGGCGTTGGAAAGAATGGTGGTGAGCACGTTCGTGTCTTGGACGTATTCGCGTCGCGACGAAAGCTGATGGTCGACGCGGATCGTGCAGTGACCGGCGTCGGGGTCGAGGATGCGACCGAACACCGACGGCGTGTCGAAGCGCTGCGGGCACCACCATTCGATCGACGCGTCACGGGCGACGAGGGCGACGGTGTGGCAGTCGCCGATGATCGCGTAGTCGGAAATGCGGGCCACGGCCGCGCATCGTAGGGGCGTCGAATCGTGTCGCGTTCTACGCGCGATTCAGTGGCACCCATCCGGTCACCGTGGTGCCGACGCCGGGTTGCGACGTGACCTTGAGCCAGCCGTCTAGCGACTCGAGACGGTCGGCCATGTTGCGGGTGCCCATACCGGCTTCGACGTCGCTGCTCTCGAAGCCGCAGCCAGTGTCAGCAACCTCGAGACGTAGCCCGCCGTCGAGCTCACCCAATGTGGCCGTAACCGAGCAGTGGCCGGCGTACTTCGCGGCGTTCTGAAACGCCTCGAGGCAGCAGAAGTAAATAGCGGCCTCGATGTCCTGCGAATAGCGCTGCACCTCGGCGTCGACCTCGATGTCGAGCGTCGACTTGCGGGCCTGCGCGTTGAGCGCGATCCGCAGGCCTTCGGCGGCGAGCAGCGGCGGGTAGATGCCGCGGGCCAGGTCGCGCAGGCTTTCGACGGCATCGCCGGTTTGGTCTTTGAGTTGGGCTAGCAGTTCCAGCAACGGCTCGGTGTCGCCTTCGAGTTCGTCGGCCATGTCCTCGGCCATCGACAGCTTGACCTTGAGCGCCACCAGTTCCTGTTGGGCGCCGTCGTGCAGGTTGCGTTCGAGGCGACGGCGCTCCTCGTCGCCGGCGGCAACGATGCGTTGACGAGACGCGCGCAACTCTTCGAGCCGGGACCGCAGCTCGGCGGTGAGTCGCATGTTCCGCAACACCAGGCCGGCCTGGCGGCCAAGGTCGGCCATCAGCTTTTCCTCGGTGGGCGTCAACGGCTCGTTCGAGCTCTTGGCCACCGTCAACGCACCGAACAGTTCACCTTGGTGGCGCACCGCCACCGCGTTCGCCACGTTGTGGATCCACGGGATCTCGGGTCCGACGATCTTGAGCGGCTCCGCGGTGGTGTTGCCGTTGTCGGGCCAGGTCGCGGCGGGCTGCAGCTCGTCGTCTACCTTCAGCCATACGTCGGCCCGCACCGCGCCGGTGCCTTCACCGAGAACGCGGGCCATGCGGCTCAACAGTTCCTCGCTGGCAACCGAGTCCGCCACGCGCTCGGAAAACTCGGACAACACCTCGTAGGGCGTGGCCCGGTGGCCGTAAACGATCCGGTTGGCGAGGCGCTCCATGCGCCCCTTGGCCGGTTCGAAGGCCACGGCCACGACGAAGGTGGCGGCCACCGACAGCGGCAGGTTGCCGTTGGTACCGGCGCCGAGCGCGCCGCCGACGCCGACAACGACGCCGATGTAGACCGCCGACACGAAGCCGGCCAGGGCGCCGTAGACGAGCGTGCGGGTGACAAGCGTGTCTACCGAGAACAGCCGGTACCGGAAGATGCCGGCGAACAGCGCCAGCGGCACGATCGACAGCGACACCTGGAACACGCGGTACAGCTCGATGGGCAACACCTGGATGTCGCGGCCCTGGAACTGCGACTGGGCCGAACTCGACACACCGGTAACCAACGCGTAAACGCCGATCGCAGCGGCGACGCCCAACGCGATCAGCAGCAGCCGCGACAGCTGCCGGTCAACTTCGGCGGCAGGGCGGCGATACCGGTAGGCCTGAGCCGCCGCGCCCACCGCGGGCACGGTGATTCCGAAAAGCATCACGAGCACGACGGGGCGCGACGCATCGGTGGGGGCGCGCAAGATGTAGACGAGTACGGCAACGACGGCGCCGTAGAGCAGGGCGCGGGGCCACCGCCGCCAGCGGGGAACGAGACGGCCGTCGGGGAACACGACCATCGCCCACGCGTAGGCCAGCACCGAC
>JACCXE010000426.1 GCA_013697265.1 Actinomycetota bacterium
TCGACACCGGCGATCCGCGCCCTCGGCGCGTCCGCCACGATCGCGGTCGGCACCACCCTGCCGTCGATCCTGCCCAGTGCGGTCATTGGCACCGCGCGCTACATGCGCGAGGACTTGGTGGACTGGCGCATCGTTGCCTGGGCCGTGCCGGCCGGCGTAGTGGGCTCGGTCGTCGGGTCGCTCTCGTCGCGCGAGGTGCCGGGCGACGGCCACATCCTGATGTTGCTGACCGCCGCGCTGTTGGCCTTCACCGCAGCGCGGATGACCCGCTCGGCGACGGCAGGCGACGAGAAAGGCCCCGCCCGACCGGCTCCGGCGCGGACGTTGGCGGCCGTGGGTTTCGCCGCGGGCGCGCTGTCTGGGTTGCTCGGCGTGGGCGGCGGCATCGTGATGGTGCCCGGCTTCCACGAGCTCGCGCGCGTCCCGTTGCGCAAGACGATCGCGACGTCGCTCGTGTGTGTCGGCTGCCTGGCCATTCCGGGCACGATCACCCACGCGCTGCTCGACGAGATCGATTGGCGCTTCGCCGCGTTGCTCGCGGTCGCGGTGGTGCCGGGGGCCCGCCTCGGCGCGGCACTGACGATGCGCTCGAGCGACCGACGCCTGCGCCTGGCGGTGGCGTCGTTTCTCGGCGCCATCGCCTTGATTTACGCGATCGGCGAACTGATCGCGCTCTAAACCCTGTCCACGCCGGCCAAGACCCGGGCCCGCATGAATACGTCGTCGATCATCGGCTCGGTCAGCTTTCCGGTGAAGGTGTTCTGCTGAGAAGGGTGGAACGAACACAGCACGGTCACGGCACCGTCGGGGGCGATGGCTTCGACGCCGTGCCCAAAACGGGGTCGGGGACGGATGCCGAAGTGCCGGCACGCGGCCTCGTAGCCGAAGTTGCCAAGCGCGACCACGACGCGCACGTTGGGCAGCAGCGCCAGCTCACGCTGCAAGAAGCCCGAGCACGTGTCGCGTTCGTCGATCGTGGGCTTGTTCGCGGGCGGCGCGCAGCGCACGGCGGCCGTAACGAACGCATCATGCAGTTCGAGGCCGTCGTCGGCCGACACGCTGGTCGGCTGGTTTGCCAGGCCGCAGCGGTACATCGATGCAAACAGAAAGTCACCCGAACGGTCGCCGGTGAAAACCCGTCCTGTGCGGTTGGCGCCGTGGGCCGCGGGCGCCAAACCCAACGCGACGATCGCTGCGTTCGGATCGCCGTAACCGGCGACCGGCCGGCCCCAGTAGGTCCATTCGGCAAAGCTGGCGCGCTTCTCGGCCGCGACCAACTCGCGCCACGCGACCAAGCGCGGGCAGGCGCGGCACGACTCGATTTCCTCGCGCAGTGACTGCATTCGGGTTGGCATCGGGGCAAGGCTAGGTTTCGCCTCGCAATGGCTCAGTCCGCACCGACCGTGGTCGTCTTCGTTCGTCACGGCCAAACCCCGTCCACCGGAAAGATCCTTCCCGGCCGAGCGCCGGGACTCGCGTTGGCTGACAAGGGGCAAGCGCAAGCGCAAGCCGTGGCCGACCATCTGCGCGATAGCAAGAACGTTGCCGCGATCTACGCATCGCCATTGCAACGCACCCGCGAGACGGCGGCCCCGATCGGCAAGGCCCTCAGCATGAAGGTCACGATCGAAAAGGGGCTACTCGAGTGCGACTTCGGCGAGTGGACCGGCCAGGACCTGGGCAAGCTGCGCAAGCTGCCCGAGTGGAAAGCGGTGCAGAGCAACCCCTCAGGGTTCCGCTTCCCGAAAGGTGAAAGCTTTAGCGAGATGGCAACGCGCATGTCGTCCACGGTCGACCGCTTCCGCTCCGCGCACCCAGGCAAAACGGTGATCGCGGTGTCGCACGCCGATCCGATCAAGGCCGTCGCCGCCACCGCTCTGGGCGTGCCGCTCGACTTGTTCCAACGCATCGACATTTCGCCGTGTTCGATGACCGTGATCGCCTACACCCCGGGCGGACCTTTCGTGCATTGCGTCAATCGGGTGGCGTCGTAGTGTCCAGCGAGAACTTCGAGTTCACCGAGGCCGACCTCGTCACCGTCGGCACGGTCGGCGCGCCGGGGCGTCGGGTATTTCTTTTGCAAGCCGTCGCGGGCCACACGGTCGCCACGCTCAAGGTCGAAAAGCAACAGGTTGCGGCGCTGAGCGAAGCGTTGCTCGAACGACTGCAAGACCTGGCGGTAACCGCTT
>JACCXE010000442.1 GCA_013697265.1 Actinomycetota bacterium
GCGCTCCCGCAGGTCGACCTGTTGCAGGTCCTGATCGAGCACGCCCTCGGGGAACAGGTGGGCGTCGGCCGACACCACGTCCATGCGGGCCAGCGCCGGTAACAACGCCGAGGTATCGGCGGGCAGCGCCGTTGCCTGCTCGTTCTCGAGCATGTGGGCGTAGAACTCGGGCGGCCGGCGCACGGTTTGGCAAGCGTTGTTGATAATGAAGTCGAGCCGGACCCGCGTCTCGAACAGGTAGTCGGCGAACGCTTCGACGCTGGGCGTGTGGCGCAGATCGAGCCCGTAAATCTCGAGCCGGTCGCCCCATGCGTCGAAGTCGGCCTCTTGCGCGTAGCGGGCGGCGGCGTCGCGGGGAAAGCGTGTCGACACGATCAGCGACGCGCCAGCCCGCAGCAGCTTGATGCCGGCTTGATAACCGATCTTCACCCGTCCGCCGGTGAGCAACGCGACCCGTCCCGAAAGGTCGGCCGTCTCGGTGCGCTTCGCGAAGTTGAACGCGGCGCACGGCGGACACAACTGGTCGTAGAAGTGATGCACCTCCACGAACTCCTTCTTGCACACGTAGCAGTGGTGCGGTTCGCTCAGGTCGCGAAACACGCCGTTGGTGCCCGCGTCGAGCTGTGCAAAACCCTCGGGCGGGAACACGTTGGGCGTGGTGTACACGGGCTTGGCCCGCAACTGCCGAATGCCCGTTTCGATTTTGACGTCTTCGTCGTGGGCGACTTTGGCCCGCCTCTCAGCCCGCTTGCGGGCACGGAAGTACTGCCGGCGCTCCTCCGGGTCGGGGTTGAACAAGTCGCCCGCGGCGTTGATAAGCCGCACCCGGTCTTCCTCGGGCAGGTTGAACAGGGGGGACGGATCGCGCGCGAGCCGCTCAATGAGGCCGGTGAGTTCTCGCAACTGCTCAGCGGTTGGTTGGTCGGCCACGGCGCCCGTGAGGCTACGACGGAGGCGGGGCCGACCCGGCCTCGTAATGAATCCCAGCCGCGCCCCGCCGCAACGACTCGGTCTCCCAAAGGTCGCCGGATTCCATCTCGAGTCGCGCCTCGTCCACGAAGACACCGGCATCGAGTGATCCAAGAGCGGCCAGCAGCCGCGCCAGGTTCTGCTCGTCGAGAGCGGGCAGGACGTCGGTGTCGTACGTCGTTTGTTCCACTCCGTGCATCACGCACGCCACCCCGCCAATCAGGATGTAGGTGATATCGGCTCGATCCAGGGCGTACAGCACGCGTTCGGTGTCGAGCGGCAGAGCAACGGATCGAGGTGGAAACTCAGGCAACTGACGCGCGGCGACGAGCGGCAGCCGCCGCCAACGCCAGCCGAGTCATCGCGTCGTTTTGTCGCACGCGTTGTTCGACGGTCATTCGTTGTTGCGCGTCGCGCTGAAGTTGCCAAACCGCGTCATCGCGACGCACCGCTTTCACATGCTCGGTGTACGGCAACGTCAGAAGTCGAGCCCCGAACGCATTGTGACGACGCCGTTTCCGAAACCTGACTTGACCTGTCGAGCGGATGCGACTTCAATTTCCCGACCTGCTTCGGGCCAGCGCCGTCCCGTCCGCAGGAGCTTGTTCAACACATAGCTCCCACGGAGACGACAACTGATGCGCTTGCCCCCCGGCCCCCAGGGCCTTTACGACCCTCGTTTCGAGCACGACGCCTGTGGCGTCGCGTTCGTGGTCGACGTCCACGGCCGGCGGTCGCACGAGATGGTGCAGCTAGGTCTGAAGTCGCTGTGCAACCTCGACCACCGTGGCGCCACCGGGGCCGAAGCCAATGTGGGCGACGGCGCCGGGATCCTCATCCAGGTGCCCGACAACTTCTTCCGGGCCGTAGTCGATTTCGAACTGCCCGCGGCCGGCACCTACGCCGTGGGCACCGCTTTCTTGCCCCGCGACGAAGCGGCCTGCGCAGCGGCCGCCGACCACGTCGAGAAGCTCGTGGCCGACGAAGGCCTGCGGGTGGTGGGTTGGCGAACCGTCCCCGTCGACAACTCGATGATCGGCACGTTCGCCTCTGACGTCGAGCCCACGTTCCGCCAGCTGTTCGTGGCCGGTGTCAACGGCGCCGACCTGTCCGGCTTGGAACTCGAGCGCCGCGGGTTCCTGCTGCGCAAGCGCGTCGAACACGAGGCCGACGTGTACTTCGCGTCGCTGTCGTCGCGCACCCTCGTTTACAAGGGCATGCTCACTTCGCTCCAGTTGCAGGAGTTCTACGCCGACCTGCACGACGAGCGCATGGACACCGCGCTGGCGCTGGTGCACTCACGCTTCTCGACCAACACATTCCCGTCCTGGCCGCTAGCTCACCCCTACCGTTTCATCGCCCACAACGGCGAAATCAACACGGTGCAGGGCAACCGCAACTGGATGCGCGCCCGCGAGGCGCTGCTGCAAAGCGACCTGTTCCCCGGCGACCTGTCCCGCGCGTTCCCGATCTGCACGCCCGGCGCGTCGGACACGGCAAGCTTCGACGAGACGCTCGAGTTGTTACACCTCGGCGGACGGTCGCTGCCCCACGCGGTGCTCATGATGATTCCAGAGGCATGGGAACGCCACGAGTCGATGCCGGCGTGGAAGCGAAACTTCTACGAATTCCACGCGTCGGTAATGGAGCCCTGGGACGGTCCGGCCTCGATCGCGTTCACCGACGGCACCGTGATCGGTTCGGTGCTCGACCGCAACGGCCTGCGCCCGGCCCGCTACTGGGTCACCGAAGACGGCCTCGTCGTGATGGCCAGCGAAGCAGGCGTGCTGCCGATCGACCCCGCGACCATCGTCCAGAAGGGCCGCCTCCAGCCCGGCAAGATGTTCCTCGTCGACACCGCGCAGGGCCGCATCATCGGCGACGAAGAAATCAAGCAGCAGCTCGCGTCAGAACTTGCCTACGGGGACTGGATCCGCGACGGCCTGGTGCACCTCGCCGACCTGCCCGAGCGATTCATGCTCACGCCCCAGCACACCACGGTCGTGCTGCATCAGCGCGAGTTCGGCTACACCACCGAAGAGCTCAAGATCCTCCTGGCACCAATGGCCAAGACCGGTGGCGAAGCGCTGGGGTCTATGGGCACTGACACGCCGATCGCGGTGTTGTCCGAGCGGCCCCGGCTGCTGTTCGACTACTTCTCGCAGTTGTTCGCGCAAGTCACGAACCCGCCGCTCGACGCGATACGCGAAGAGATGGTCACGTCGATGGGGCGCACGATCGGCCGCGAGTCCAACCTGCTCGCGCCCGGCCCGGATTCGTGCAAGCAGATCGTGCTGCCATCGCCGATCCTGTCCAACGAAGACTTGGCCAAGCTCATGTACATCCATGAGGAAGGCGGCGTGGACGGGTTCACACCGTTCGCGGTCGACGGTTTGTATCCAGTGGCGGTCGGCGGCAGCGGCATGCGCGCCGCGCTTGAGGACGTGCGCTCGCTCGTGTCCGCCGCGATCAGCAACGGCGCCAACGTGATCGTGTTGTCGGATCGGCACTCGAACGCTGACTACGCGCCGATCCCGTCGTTGCTGCTCACGGCGGCCGTGCACCACCACCTCATCCGCGAGAAGACGCGCACCCGAGTGGCGCTCGTGGTCGAGACCGGTGACGCCCGCGAGGTGCACCACATGGCGTTGTTGATCGGTTTCGGCGCCGCCGCGATCAACCCCTACCTGGCCTTCGAGACGATCGAGGACATGATCGCCCGGGGCGAGCTCACCGGCGTTGCGCCCCAGCACGCGATTCGCAACTACATCAAGGCTTGCACCAAGGGCGTGCTGAAGGTGATGTCGAAGATGGGCATTTCGACGGTCGCCTCGTACACGGGCGCGCAGGTGTTCGAGGCCGTCGGCCTGGCCACGGACTTTGTCGACGAGTACTTCACCGGGGTCACCTCCAAACTTGGCGGCATCGGCCTCGACGAAGTAGCGGCCGAAGTGGCGCTGCGCCACCGCTACGCGCACTTCGACCGTCCCTCGGAACAGACCGACCGCGACCTGTGGGTCGGCGGCGAATATCAGTGGCGGCGCGAGGGCGAGTACCACCTGTTCAACCCCGACACCGTGTTCAAGCTGCAGCACTCGACCCGGGCCGGTCGCTACGACGTCTTCAAGCAGTACAGCCAAGCCGTGGACAACCAGGCCAAACGGCTGGCGACGCTGCGGGGGCTGTTCAAGTTCAAGGAGGGCGAGCGCGAACCGGTGCCGATCGAGGAGGTGCAGACCGTCTCCGAAATCGTGAAGCGCTTCTCGACCGGCGCGATGTCGTACGGCTCGATCTCCAAGGAGGCGCACGAGAACCTGGCTATCGCCATGAACCGCATCGGCGGCAGATCCAACACCGGCGAGGGTGGCGAGGACTCCGATCGCTACACACCCGACGACAACGGCGACCTGCGGCGCTCGGCGGTTAAACAGGTGGCGTCGGGTCGCTTCGGCGTGACCAGTGAGTACCTCACCAACGCCGACGACCTCCAGATCAAAATGGCCCAAGGGGCCAAGCCGGGTGAGGGCGGCCAACTGCCGGGAGCCAAGGTGTGGCCGTGGATCGCCAAAACGCGGCAGTCCACGCCCGGCGTGGGCCTGATCTCGCCGCCGCCGCACCACGACATCTATTCGATCGAGGACCTCAAGCAGCTCATCCACGATCTGAAGAACTCGAACCCGGCGGCCCGCGTGCACGTGAAGCTCGTAGCCGAGGTCGGCGTGGGCACCGTCGCGGCGGGTGTGGCCAAAGCCAAAGCCGACGTCGTGCTGATCTCCGGCCACGACGGCGGCACGGCCGCGGCCCCAATGACATCGTTGAAGCACGCCGGCGCGCCCTGGGAGCTCGGTCTGGCCGAGACACAGCAGACGCTGTTGCTCAACGGCTTGCGCGACCGCATCGTGGTGCAGGTCGACGGTCAGCTGAAGACGGGCCGCGACGTGATGATCGCGGCACTGCTCGGCGGTGAGGAGTTCGGCTTTGCCACCGCGCCGCTCGTGGTGAGCGGCTGCATCATGATGCGCGTCTGCCACCTCGACACGTGCCCGGTCGGCATAGCCACGCAGAACCCTGAGCTGCGGGCCCGCTTCAACGGCAAGCCAGAGTTCGTTGTGAACTTCTTCGAGTACGTCGCCGAAGAAGTGCGCGAGCACTTGGCCATGCTCGGCTTTCGCACGCTGGAAGAAGCGATCGGCCGTGTCGAGATGCTCGACGTGGCCGATGCGGTCGACCATTGGAAGGCGCAGCACCTGGCGCTCGACCCGATCCTGTTCAAGCCCACGTCGCCGTGGGAGCAAGACCTGTACCAAACCAAGTCGCAAGACCATGGCCTCGAACGCGCCCTCGACATCGAGTTGATCGCGCATGCACAGCCGGCGTTGACCGACGGGTCGGTGGTGCAGTTGGCCATGTCGATCGGCAACGTGAACCGCACCGTGGGCACCATGCTCGGCCACGAGGTAACCAAGAAATACGGGGCGGCCGGTCTGCCCGACGACACCATCGACATCACGTTCACCGGTTCGGCCGGGCAGAGCTTCGGCGCCTTCGTGCCCCACGGCATCACCTTGCGTTTGTATGGCGACGCGAACGACTACGTCGGCAAGGGCCTGTCGGGCGGACGCATCGTGGTTCGACCGCCCGAAGACGTCGCTGAAGGCTTCGTGGCCGAGGACAACGTGATCGCGGGCAACGTGATCTTGTACGGCGCGACGGGCGGCGAAATGTACCTGCGGGGCATCGTCGGCGAGCGCTTTTGCGTACGCAACTCAGGAGCGACCGCGGTGGTCGAAGGCGTGGGCGACCATGGCTGTGAGTACATGACAGGCGGACGGGCCGTCGTGCTCGGCCCCACGGGACGCAACTTCGGCGCCGGCATGTCGGGCGGCGTGGCCTACGTCTACGACGTCGACGACAAGTTCGTGCAACGCCTCAACTTCGAGATGGTCGATCTCGAACGCCTCGACGAAGAGGACGTGGCCTGGCTACGCGACACGATCCGCACTCACCAAGCCGAGACCGGGTCGCCGGTGGCCGAGAACATTCTGAAGGGGTGGCACACCGAGGTGCGTTCGTTCCGCAAGGTCATGCCCAAGGACTACCGCCGCGTCCTCGACGCGACCGCGGAAGCCGAAGCACAAGGACGCGATCCGGTCGAAGCCGTCATGGCCGCAGCAAGGGGTTAGGGGACCAGCAAATGTTTGACGAACGGACGGCCGCCGTGGGGCGAGCGCAGCGAGGGGCCCCACGTTGCGGAGGAGGCCAGGCCTGCGGGCGCCCGGCCGGGGAAAAATAATGGGTGACGTCAGAGGGTTCCTCAAACATGACCGGGCCATGCCGACGCGGCGCTCTGTGCCTGTGCGCTTGCGGGACTGGAACGAGGTGTACGAGCCGTTCCCGAAGGACGCGCTGCAAGTGCAGGCCAGTAGGTGCATGGACTGCGGCATCCCGTTCTGCAATCAGGGCTGCCCGCTGGGCAACCTCATTCCGGACTGGAACGACCTCGTATATCGCGACCAGTGGCGCCAAGCCATCGCCCGCCTGCACGCCACGAACAACTTCCCTGAGTTCACCGGCCGCCTCTGTCCGGCGCCATGCGAAGCCGCGTGCGTGCTCGGCATCAACCAGAACCCGGTCACCATCAAGCAGGTGGAAGTGTCGATCATCGACCGGGCCTGGGACGAGGGTTGGGTCACGCCGGTGCTGCCGAGCGTGCAAACCGGCAAGGAGGTTGCCGTGGTCGGTTCCGGCCCCGCCGGCCTTGCCACTGCTCAGCAACTAACCCGCGCCGGCCACGCCGTGACTGTCTTCGAACGGGCCGACCGCATCGGCGGGCTCCTGCGCTACGGAATCCCCGAGTTCAAGATGGAAAAGCGCCACCTCAACCGTCGCATCGAACAGATGGAGGCTGAGGGCACCGTGTTCCGCACCAGCGTGAACGTGGGCGTCGACATCACCCACGAAGAGTTGCGGGCCGAGTTCGACGCCGTGGTGCTCGCCGGTGGCGCGACAAACTGGCGTGACCTGCCGATCCCGGGCCGCGAGCTCAAGGGCATCTACCAAGCGATGGAATACCTGCCTGGCGCCAACCGCGTGCAGGAAGGCGACATCGCCGAACCGCCCGTCACGTCAGCCGGCAAGCACGTCATCATCATCGGCGGCGGTGACACCGGCGCCGACTGCCTCGGCACCGCGCACCGTCAGGGTGCAGCTTCTATCCATCAGTTCGAGATCCTGCCCCGTCCCCCCGAGGAGCGTCCTTCGGCGAATCCGTGGCCTACGTGGCCGATGGTGATGCGCGTGTCGTCGGCACATGAGGAAGGCGGTGAGCGGGTCTTCTCGGTCAACACCGAATGCTTCCTGGGCGACGAAACCGGCAAGGTGCGCGCGCTTCGTGCGCACGAAGTCGAGATGAAGGACGGCCGGTTCGAAAAGATCGAAGGCTCGGACTTCGAGTTGCCGGCCGAGCGCGTCTACCTCGCAATGGGCTTCCTCGGCCCCGAAGCAGGCGGCCTGCTCGAAGGGTTGGGCGTCGAACTCGACGAGCGGTCGAACGTGAAGCGCAATAACGCATGGATGTCGTCGGTCGACGGCGTGTTCGTGGCCGGCGACATGGGGCGGGGCCAGAGCCTCATCGTGTGGGCGATCGCGGAAGGCCGCAGTTGTGCGTCGGCCGTCGACCAATGGCTGATGGGTGACACCGCCCTGCCCGCACCGCTCAAGCCGACGGACCGGCCGCTGATGTAGCGCGAGTCAGTTCTCGATGGTCAGAGAGGGGATCGTGACGATGTTGAAGACGAGGCGCACCGCGGGACGCAGGTGACGCAGCGTGAGTTTGCCGCCGAGACGAATCACTTCGATCAAGGCCCGCAGCCCACTCGAGTCCAGAAACGTGACGTCGGCCAGATCGACCACGAGGTCTTTGGCGCCGCGTTCGACCAAACCGACTAGCGCTTCTCGCAGTATTGCCTCGGTGCTGACATCGACTTCACCGGCCACTGCAACTTCCGCGTGCTGGCCGTTGACCGAGCGCACCGTGACCGTCAGCGTTTCGCCCATCGCCCCATAATCGTACGCTGCTCAAGCGTTGCGGATCACTACCAGCGCAATGTCGTCGCGGGCATGGCTGGTCTGGAACGTCATCACGTCGGCGACCGCCTGGTTGGCCAGGTCCTCGGCCGATGCGGCGGGCTGGATCAGCGCACCGAGCAGGCGAGCCTCGCCGTAGAACTCGTCCTGATGGTTCCGGCCCTCGACCATTCCATCGGTGTAAAGCACCAACGAATCGCCACGGGCGAGCTTGATCGACACGTCGTGGAACTCGACGTCGTCGAACAAACCGAGCAGGGACCCCGGCCTGCCCAGATTGGTCGCCGAGCCATGCCGGGTGAGCACGGGAAATGGGTGGCCACCGGAACTCATCGACGCGATCCAGGCTCCGTCGACGTAACGCAGGCGCACGATGACCACGGTGCAGAAGCGATCCGTCGGATGCTCGACGAGCGCAGCATTCAAAACCCGCAGCAGATCGCTGGGCTGCGGGTGACGCAGCGCGTTGCTGCGCACGACATGTCGAGCCGTGGACGTAACGATCGCAGCGTCGGTGCCCTTCCCGCTCACGTCGCCGAGCGCGACGCACCAGTCGCCCTCGGCCACCTCGAACACGTCGTAAAAGTCGCCGCCAACCTCGCCGATCGCCGGCCGGTACACGGCGGCGACGTCGAGTCCCGGGACCCGGGGCGGCGTGGGAGGAATCAGCGTCTGCTGCAGCGCGTGAATGAGAGCGGCGGCTTGCGCCTCGCTCTCGTCGGCTCGCCGGATGGCGAGGAGCAGTTCGTCGGTGTCGGGCCGCATCGCCATGTCCCGATCGCAGACTAGGACGCGCAAGGCCCTCGATGGTTCGCGCAAGACTCTTCCATCGTGAGCCTGGTACCCGACGACAAGGACTGGACCTGGGTGCTCGAGCGCCAGTGCGACGAGTGCGAATTCGACGCCAGCGTGACCGCGACTGCCGACGTCGCCCAGATGACCCGCGACGCGAGCGCACAGTGGGTCGAGCTCCTCACGACCCGTGTCGACGTCACTACCCGTCCGCGCCTCGACGTGTGGTCACCGCTCGAATACGGGTGCCACGTGCGCGACGTGTACCGGGTTTACACGAAGCGGTTACGGCGGATGCTGAACGAGGACGGCCCCCATTATGAGAACTGGGACCAGGACAAGACTGCGGTCGAGGATCGATACAGCGAACAGGATCCGGTCGCCGTGGCCGTTGACATTCGCGACGAAGGAACCACGCTCGCCAACCTGTTCGACAGCATCGAGGGTGAGCAGTGGGAGCGCGCAGGCTTTCGCAGCGACGGTGCCGCGTTCACGATCGACACGATCTCGCGCTACTTCGTCCACGACGTCGTACACCATCTCCACGACGTCGGCGCCCCGTGACACTTCCGGGGCCGAGCCTCCTCGGCAACTTGCCCATCGGCCTCGGCATGGTGCGCGACCCGGCCAACACGCTGGTCAAGCTCCAGCACCAGTACGGCGACGCGTTCCGATTCGGATCGGGCCCGATGGCGTTCACGGTGTTACTGGGCCCCGACGCCAACCGCTACATCCTGTCGGAGAACCCCGACAACTTCACCTGGCGCGAGGCGCTCAAGGCGCTGATCATCGTCGACGGTGACACCGCACTCGTTGTGAGCGACGGCCCCGAACACCAACGCCGGCGACGGCTGGTGCAGCCCGCGTTCGCGACGCGGGCCATAAACGGATACGTCGACGTGATGGTCGACGAGACCAACCGCACCATCGATCGATGGAGCGCGGGCAGCGAGGTCGACCTCTACGACGATTTGCGCCGCACGATCCGCCGGATCGCGATCAGGACACTGTTCGGCGACACCCTTGGCAACCGGGCCGAAGAGTTCGGCGATTCGTTGGCCCAGGCGCTCGACTACGTCAACAAGCCCGCGCAGATGATGATGCAACTGCCGCTGCCCTTCACCGGTTACTTCGGTGCCGTGAAGGGACGCAAGCG
>JACCXE010000461.1 GCA_013697265.1 Actinomycetota bacterium
CGTTTGTGGATGATGTCGCGTTGGGCGAGGGCTTCGAAGTGTTCTTCGACCGCGTTGAGTCGTTCTTGGTATGCGGGTGTTTCGTTGAATGGCAGGGCGGGTTGTTTCTGGTGGCCGGGTGGTCGGGCAGTTGCTTCGCGACTCATGCCTCGCAACAGTTGTGGTCGGCGCCTTCGCCGGCCCGATCACAACGGCTGCGCGGCATGAGTCCAGACAGTGTCACCTACCGCCGGTCGCGGGTGCGGTAGTACGTAGGCCGCACCCACCCCTAGCGCTCGAACCTGATCGGACCGCCGCGGAAGAGTCGGCGGGAGAGCCAACGCGCGAATCTGCTCCGAGAGTTCCACTCGTTCGCCGCGATTGCATTTGCTGCATCGACGGCGAAGTCGCCCGTTTCCTCTACGGCGATGGCGTGGCGGCGCACGAATGCTCGGAGCATTTCCTCTAGCCGAGCTTGGTCGACTATTCCCGTCGAGCGAGTAACTACCTCGCCCCATTCCGGACCGGGCGTTTCGAGGGCGAGCCTCTCTCCGTCGACGTTCCACGCCTCGCACTCGCCAACGTCGTACCCCTCGACTGTCACCGGACCGTCTTCGGGCTCCACATCGAAGCTGTCCTCGTCGAGGTAGCGGATGAACCGAGGTCTACTCACTTCTGGAGTTCTATCTCCCGCGTCACCGGACTGGCGTCATGCGTAAGCGACGCGTGCGGCCGTCGGATTTGTTGAAGTGTCCTGCCAGTGCCACAGAACGATGCTCCTACGGGTGTCAAGGCGCGTTTTGTTGGTCGTCGGTGTTGGAGTCGGGGCACGGCAGGGAGGAGGCACTCGTGGTGAGGCCAGGCTCTTATTAGGCCATCGGTTCCGTTCGCCGACGAAGCGATCTTGTGGGTCGAGCGGCGGGCCGGCAGATCGTTATCAAGACAGCACCGTGGGAGCGTCAGCCGGAATGACGGGCCGGCCCGCCGCCCGAGAAGGGTCAGCTACGTGGGAGTAGCGGGAAGACCTGTCGTGCGATGTAGCGCTTGAGCATGCGGATGATCTCGTACGTGGCTGCGGTCGAGCCACTCACTTCTTCGGGGCGGCCTTCTTCTTTGTGGCCTTCTTCGACCCATTGTTTGTCTTTCCGTTCGCCGGCGCGCCGGCCTTGGCGGCCTTGGCGTCGGCCTTGGCGGCTTTCTCGGTCTGGTGGTCGGTGATCGCCTTGATGACGGCGGTAGTGGCGGCGCCAATGAAGGTGGGGCGGTTCTCGGCCGCCCAGTCGCGCGAGCGGACCTGTCGGTCGATCTGGCCTTGGAACTGCGGCATGACTTCGCGCGCGAACAACTCGTAGCTGTGCTGGGTGGCCTCGCGGGTCGCCCACTCGTGCGCCATGAACAGGTAGGTGCCAAAGCCACCGGACTGATCGATGAGACGCTGGATCTGCGCCGCGGCTTGCGCGGGCGTGCCGATGACCGACAGACCCGAGTTGTTCAGCGCGTCAACCATGGCCGCCGGGCTGTCGGCGTCGGGTGCCAGGGGAAGGGCGGCGACTCGCTGGAAATAGTCCATCCACTCGACGAGGCCGTATTCGACGTCTTTGCGCGCCTGCTCTTCGGTTTCGGCGATGTGCATCGGGCCCACGAGACGCCACTTCTGACGCTCGACGGTGGTGCCGAACTCTTGCGCCCGCTCTTCCATGACCGACCAGTGCGACCCGAGTACGTCGAAGCCGCCGGTGCTCGTCGCGCCGAGCGAAAGCAGGTTGAGGCCAAACCGACCGGCGAGGCGGGGCCCCGACGGCGACACCTGCGCGGCGACGGCTACCTCGAAGTGTGGGTGCGTGTAGGGCCGCAACTGGAGGCGGGCGTCTTTCAGCGTGAACCAGTCGGTCTCGATGTTGACCGGCTCGTCACTGGTGAGCAGCAGCAGTATCGCCTCGAGCGACTCTTCCATCATCTCGCGTTGACGGCTCGTGTCGATGCCCATCATGAACGCGTCGGACGGCAACGCGCCGGGCCCGACCCCGAACATGATGCGGCCGCGGGTGAGGTGGTCGAGCAGCACCATGCGGTCGGCCAGGATCAGCGGGTGGTGGTAGGGCAGTGAACTGACGCCGGTGCCGAGCTTGATGTTGCGGGTGCGTTCGGCCGCTACGGCCATGAACACTTCGGGGCTGGCAATGATCTCGTAGCCGGCCGAGTGGTGCTCGCCGATCCACGCTTCGTCGTAGCCGAGCTCGTCGACGCGTTGGATGAGTTCGAGATCGCGCTCTAACGCGAGCGTCGGGTTTTGACCGACAGGGTGAAACGGGGCGAGGAAGATTCCGAACTTCAAGGGCCAATCCATGCCCGCTTGCTAACCGCTCTTGACTAGACGGTCAAGTTTTGCGGCGGGAGCGACTCGGCGGTGACAACGACCGTCCTGGCCACTGCGTCGTGCCAGGTCTGGCGGCGCGGCGTCCACAGCGGTCGCAGCTCGTTCACGATCATCGGAGCGATGAGGAAGGCGGACGCGAACTGAATTCCGGCCAGCGTCACGGCGCGCACGAACGCGACCGGAGGCGAGACCCGGCTGCCGTCGTCGCAGACGAGCACGGTCCGCGCCGCCATCTTCCCCGGCGTCGAACCCCGCCAGGCGTGAAACGCGGTCATGTAGATGACGACGGCGAGGACGTGCACGACTAGCACCGTGCGCAGGTCGTTGCCGCTGGCCTCGGCGCCTTTGGTGAACAGGTGGCTGCGCGCCGTGCCCGAGAACGGCGTGGTCACAAACCACAACGCCGCGCTGTCGATCAGGCCCGAAAGGATGCGGCGGAGCCATGAGGCATAGACGAGTTCGGGCACCGCTGCTTCCACGAGCAGCGAGTCCAGCACACGAGCGCGAGAATCCTCGGCATGGCGGAGAAGATGGGGCGGGCGATGTCGTTGTCCGGCGCGTACCGTCACTTCGGACAGACCGACGCCGGGGCCTCTTCACCGCTGTACGAAAGCGTCGCGGTCGCCATTGCCGATTCGCCCGACGCGTTGGCGGTTGTCGAGCAGGCGCCGCCGCTCAAGCGTCACCCGACGGTGATCCTCGCCGCGCTGCACGATCAGGTGCTGCGGGGCAACGCCCCTGAACTCGCCGCCGCGTTCGCCGCACGCGACGGCGCGGCGGCGGCCGTGGCCGCAGTGGACGCGTTGGTTGACCTGGCCGACGACATCGTCGCCACGGCCACGCTCCGGCAGACGCAGACGAACGAGACGGGGCGTTGTGCCGTGTTGTACCCCGCGATCGCCGAGGGTGCGCGCCGAGTGGGAGCCAGCCGGGTCGCCCTGATCGACGTCGGTTGCTCAGCCGGACTGAATCTCACGCTCGACCGCTGCGCCATCCACTACGACGACGGCGAATCTCTCGGCGACCCCGACTCGCTGCTTCAGCTGCACTGCGCGCGCGTGGGCCCGAACGCGGTGCCGGCCACCGCGCTGGCCGAGGTGGTGGCGCGCATCGGGATCGATCTGAACCCGGTCGACGTCAACGACGAAGACGACGCTCGCTGGCTGCACGCCTGCCTGTGGCCCGACCAACCCGAGCGGACCGAACGGCTCAACGCGGCGATTCAGCTCAGCTCGCAGACCCCGCCGACACTGCTTCAAGGCGACGCGCTCGCTCGCCTGCCCGACGCGCTCGCCATGGTCCCATCCGACGTATTGCCCGTTATCACCACGACGTGGGCTCTGGCCTATTTCTCGCTTGAAGACAGGCTGCGGTTCCTGCGTCGCCTTGACGAGTTCGCCGCCCAGCACCCGCTGGTTTGGGTGTCGGCCGAAGGCGTGGACATCGCACCGGCGGTGCCCACGATGGGTGACAGCCGACTGGCGGGCCACAGCCTGGTCGGCCTCGCGGTGCTTGCCGGGTCCAGGGTGCAGGTCGAAATGGTCGGTCGCTGCCATCCACATGGGCGATGGTTGGAGTGGACAAGCTGACGGCATGACGCGACGACTCACCCGCGTGCCTGTCGCGCTCATATCGATTCTGGCTACCGGGCTCGGC
>JACCXE010000389.1 GCA_013697265.1 Actinomycetota bacterium
AAGTTCATCCGCGAGTTCGACATCCCCGTGATCGTCGGTGGCTGCGCCTCGTACCAAGCGGCGCTGCACCTCATGCGCACAGGCGCGGTCGGCATCCTTGTCGGGGTCGGCCCCGGCAATGCGTGCACCACCCGCGGTGTGTTGGGTCTCGGCGTGCCGCAGGCGACCGCGATCGCCGACGCCGCGGGTGCGCGCATGCGTCATCTCGACGAGACGGGCGTGTACGTGCACGTCATCGCCGACGGGGGCATGAGCCGCGGCGGCGACATTGCCAAGGCCATTGCCTGCGGCGCCGACGCAGTGATGATCGGCTCGCCACTCACCTCGGCCCACGAAGCACCGGGCAAGGGCTACCACTGGGGCATGGCCACGTTTCATCCCACGCTGCCCCGCGGCGCCCGCGTGCGCACCGAGATCCGCGGCTCGCTCAAGGAGATCCTCGTCGGTCCCGCGCATGAGAACGACGGTCGCCTCAACTTGTTCGGCGCACTGAAGACGTCGATGGCCACGTGTGGCTACGAGATGGTCAAGGAATTCCAGAAGGCCGAAGTAATGGTGGCACCGTCGCTGCAGACCGAGGGCAAACAACTCCAGCGGTCGCAGGGCGTCGGCATGGGCCACTAAGGCGCAGTTGTCTGAGCGCCAACCCGTCCTCGTCGTCGACTTCGGCGCGCAGTACGCACAACTCATCGCGCGGCGAGTCCGCGAAGCCCACGTCTACTCCGAGATCGTGCCCCACACGATCACGGCCGACGAGGTCCGCGTGCGCAACGCGGCCGCGATCATTCTCAGCGGCGGCCCTGCGTCGGTAAACGTCGAAGGGTCACCGCGGCTCGGTCCGGCGATCTACGAGACGGGCGTGCCGATCTTGGGCATCTGTTACGGCGCTCAGCTGATCGCGTTGCAACTCGGTGGCGAGGTCGCCAAGACGGGGCAAGGCGAATATGGCCGCACCACGCTCAGCGTTACGAGCGGTGCGTCGGCGTTGCTGCACGAATTGGCCGACGAGCAAGACGTGTGGATGAGCCACTTCGACACCATCACGCGCGCGCCCGATGGCTTCTCCGGTGTTGCGTCGACGCCCTCGACTCCCGTCGCCGCGTTCGAAGACCTTGACCGGCGCATCTGCGGCGTGCAGTTCCATCCCGAGGTGAAGCACACGGCGCGCGGGCAAGACATCCTCCAGCACTTCCTGTACAACGTCGCGGGCTGCGCGCCTGAGTGGACGCCGGCGTCGGTGATCGAAGAACAAGTCGCGGCGATCCGCGCCCAGGTGGGTGACAAGAAGGTGTTGTGCGGCCTGTCGGGCGGCGTCGACTCGGCTGTCGCCGCTGCGCTCGTCCACAAGGCCATCGGTGATCAACTCACGTGCGTATACGTCGACATCGGTCTGATGCGCCACGGCGAGTCGGAACAGGTCGAAGCCACGTTCCGCAATCAGTTCAAAATCGACCTCGTCCACGTGAAGGCGGGCGACCGCTTCATGGAAGCGCTCGACGACGTGATCGACCCCGAACAAAAGCGCAAGACCATCGGCGAGCTGTTCATCCGCATCTTCGAGGAGCAGGCGTCCGACCACGGCGACGCCGAATTCCTCGTACAAGGCACGTTGTATCCCGACGTGATCGAGTCGGGCAGCGGCACCGCGGCGAACATCAAGTCGCACCACAACGTCGGCGGGCTCCCCGACGACATGGAACTCAAACTCGTCGAGCCCCTGCGCGACCTCTTCAAGGACGAGGTGCGCGCGGTGGGCGAACAGTTGGGTTTGCCGCCCGACATCGTGTGGCGTCAGCCCTTCCCCGGCCCAGGTTTCGGTGTGCGCATCGTCGGCACCATCACGCCCGAACGCGTCGAGATTTTGCGCAATGCCGATCGCATCGTCACCGAAGAGATCAAGAAGGCCGGCCTCGACCGCGAGCTGTGGCAGGCGTTCGCGGTGTTGCTGGCGGTGAAGTCGGTCGGCGTCATGGGCGACGAGCGCACCTACGAGTATCCGATCGTGCTGCGCGCCGTCACGTCCGACGACGCCATGACGGCGGACTGGGCCCGTCTCCCCAACGAACTGCTCGAGATCCTGTCTACCCGCATCATCAACGAGGTCCCCGGTGTAAACCGGGTGGTCTACGACATCACGTCGAAGCCGCCCGGCACCATCGAGTGGGAGTAGCGCACCGACAATTGGCCAAGCTGGCCGAGGCGGTCGTACCAACGCGCCTCGGCACGTCGTTTCGGTGGTTGCTCGGCTCGTCCTGGGTAGGCAACCTAGGAGACGGCATCTCTTTGGCGGCCGGCCCACTTCTGGTCGCCTCCGAAACGCGCGATCCGTTGCTCGTAGCGCTCGCCGTTGTGCTCCAGCGCTTGCCCTGGCTGATCTTCGGTCTGCTCGCCGGGGTCGCAGCCGACAGGTTTGACCGCCGACGATTGATCCTCACGAGCCACGCCCTGCGCGCGGTCGTGCTCGCAGCGCTCACGGCGACGATCGCGCTCGACCAGGTGAACATCGCCGTGATTTTGGTGACGATGTTCATTCTCGGCGCCGCCGAGACGTTCGCCGATACGACGTCCACGACGTTGCTGCCGATGTTGATTGAGAAGCGCGACCTCGGCATCGGCAACGCGCGTTTCATGACCGGTTTCGTGACCGTGAATCAACTCGTTGGCCCGCCACTTGGCGCGGCCCTGTTCGCCGCGGGTGCGGTGATTCCCTTCGCGGTCGAAGCCGCGTGCATGGTCGCCGCCGCGCTCACCATCTCGCGAGTACGCCTGCCCCCGCACGGCGTCGACAAGGCAAAGCGGTCCCTGGTGCGCCGTGAGATCGCGGACGGCCTGCGTTGGCTCCGAAGCGACGCCGCGGTGCGGACGCTTGCGATCACAATCGTGACCTTCAACGTCACCTTCGGCGCCGCGTTCTCGGTTCTGGTGCTCTACGCGATCGAGCGACTTGATGCCGGCGAAGTTGGCTTCGGCCTGCTGACGACCGCGAGCGCCGTCGGCGGTCTCGTCGCGACCGGCCTGTACGGATGGCTCTCGTCTCGGGTCAGCCTCGGCAATCTCATGCGCGCCGGACTGATCATCGAGACACTCACGCATCTCGCGCTTGCGTTGACGACGACGCTCTGGGTTG
>JACCXE010000507.1 GCA_013697265.1 Actinomycetota bacterium
CGCAGCAGCGCCGAGTGCTCTTCGGCCTGCGTCGCCGCGAGACCCATCAATGTGGCAGCCGTGAGGTGGGGCACGTGGGAGACAAGGGCAACGAGCGCGTCGTGGCGGGCCGGCGCCAGTTCCACGATGTCGGCGCCGATACTCGAGATCGCGGTGCGCAAGTCGGCGTAGCGCGTCGTGTCGGTGTCATCGGTCGGCGTGAGCACCCACGTCGCGCCGTTGAACAGGTTGGCGTCGGCGCCCTTCAACCCGTCTTGCTCGGATCCCGCCATCGGGTGACCACCCACGAAGCGGGCGTTGTCGATCGCGGCAACGATCGGGGCCTTGACCGAACCGACATCGGTGACCGTCGCCTTCGGGCACGCCGCTAACGCTTCGACGACCGCGGAGGCCACCGACGACACCGGCACCGCCACCACCACAAGGTCGGCGTCGGCGTCGAGGCCGACGTGGTCGATCACGCCCGCGGCGAGCGCTTCGTCGGCGCGAGAGGCGTCGGCGTCGACCCCGGACACCGTCCAACCCTGGCCCCGCAGCGCGAGCGCCACGGACGCGCCGATCAGCCCGGTGCCGACGATCGACGCGCGACGGGCCTCACTCATGACCGCAACACGCTAGGAGACAGGCCGCGCCGCTCCGGCTGTTTTCGATAGGTCGAGCACTTCCTCGGGGGTGAGCTCGCGCCACTCCCCTGCTTTCAGTGCGGTGTCGCGCAACGGACCGATGCGGGTGCGAACCAGGCGCAGCACGGGAAACCCTACGGCCTCGCACATTCGCCGGACCTGACGGTTACGGCCCTCGTGGATGGTGATGCGCAACAACGACTTATCGAGCACCGCGACTTTCGCCGGCGCCGTGACCCCGTCGTCCAAGTCGACGCCCTTGCGCAGCTTGCCGACCGCGCCCGCGTGGGGCTCGCCCTCGACGTGGGCGAGATACTCCTTGTCCACACCGAAGGACGGATGCGTGAGCCGCTGGGTGAGCTCGCCGTCGTTCGTGAGCAACAACAAGCCTTCGGTCTCGAGGTCGAGCCGGCCGACCGGGAACACCCGGGGTTCGTCGGGCACCAGTTCGACCACCGTCGGCCGGCCGTGGGTGTCGGCCGCCGTCGTCACGACACCGGCCGGCTTGTGCAACAGGTAGTAGACCAGGCCGGGCCGGATACCGACAGGGATGCCGTTGACCTCGAGCGCGTCGTGATCGACGTCGACGCGCCGGCCCAGCGCGGCCACCGAGCCGTTCACCGTCACCGCTCCGTCGGCGATCAGGTTTTCGCATACCCGGCGGCTTCCGAAGCCGAGCCGGGCCAGCGTTTTCTGCAGCCGCTCGCCGTCGCCCTCGACGGCGTCATTCACGAAGTCTCGACCGGTTCCGACTCCGCGCCGGCTTCAGCGTCAGACTCGCCTGTGTCAGCGGGCGTCGAGCGAAGGCTGTTCTCGAAGCCAGCCATCACTTCGGGGCCGGGCACGAAGTCGGCCAGCGCCGGCAGCTCGGACACGCTGTCGAGGCCGAGCTTTTCGAGGAACATCGGCGTGGTGCCGTAGAGCACCGCTTGGCCGGGGCCGGGGTCGCGGCCGACTTCGGCGGCGTAGCCACGAATAAGAAGTGTGCGCAGCGTCGAGTCGACGTTGACACCGCGGATCTCCGCGATCTGGCCCCGCGACACGGGCTGCTTGTAGGCGACGATGGCGAGCGTCTCGAGCGCAGCGTTGGACAGGCGGGCCGACTGACCTTCGAGCACGAAGCGCTCGACGTAGGCCGCCATGTCGGGGTGGCTGTAGAAGCGATAGCCGCCGGCGACGCGCCGCAGCACAAAGCCGCGGTCGGCCGCTTCGTATTCGGCAATCAGGGTTTCGGCCAACTCGTCGAGGTCGGTCTGGCTGACCTCGAGCAGCTGTGCGCACAGCCCGGCCGGGATCGGCTCGTCGGCCACCATGAGCAGCGCCTCGAAGGCGCGCCGGCTCTCGGTTGAAACGGTCATCCCTGGTAGTCCTCCACGAGCAAGTCGGCGACGGCGTCGGGGTCGTCGCCGCCGATCCACACGACGCTCAGCATCGAGAAACGTTCTTCTTGACCGAGTTCGATCAGCCCTTGCTTGTACAACTCGAGCAGGGCGAGGAATGTCACGATCACTTCGAGGCGGCTGGCGACTTCGCCGGCCAAGCTGCGAAACGTCGTCGGGCCCCGGTGCGGCAGCGTGGTCACCAGGCCCGCGACAGCTTCGGACACGCTGAGCCGGATCGGCGCGACGTGTTCGAGATCGACGGTCGGGATCGGCTTGGGTTCTGCCGCACGTCCGAAGGCGGCCGCCAGTTGCGCAGGCGTGATGCCCGCGAGCAGATCGGGGGCGATGCCGAGGAACGCCTCCTCGATGCCCGAGGTGCGGGGCAGGGCGAGCCCGGCCCGGTCGCTCAGCTTCTCGAATGCGCGCGCGGCGTCCTTGAACGTCTTGCACTCAAGCAGGCGGGCGATGAGCAAGTCGCGCTCTTCCCACAGCGCCAGTTCCTCGTCGAGATCCGCGTCAGCGCGACCGGGCAGCAGCCGGCGCGTTTTTAGCTCTACGAGCACAGCGGCGGTGAGCAGGAAGTCGGTTGCTACGTCGAGGTCGAGGCCCTTCATCAGCTCAAGCTCGGCCACGAACGCGTCGACGATGACGGAAAGCTGCACGTCCCACAGCTCGACCTCGTCTTTGGTGATGAGATGCAACAGGAGGTCGAACGGCCCCGAGTAGACCGGGGTTACAACGTCATACGGCACTCGTCGAGATTACCGGTGCACAACGGCAGTTCCGTTGATAGGCGGGCCCGTCCCGTAGATTCGGTGCATGACGCGGGTGTTGTCGGGCATTCAGCCCACCGGAGAAAAACACATCGGGAACTACATCGGTGCGGTGCGTCATTGGGTGACCGACCAGCACGACCACGAGAGTTTCTACTGCGTAGTCGATCTGCACGCGCTTACGGTCCGCGACCACGACCCGGTCGAGCTTCGGCGCAGCACGTTTCGGACAGCGACGTTCCTACTCGCTGCCGGTCTCGACCCGGCGGTAGCGACGATCTTCGCCCAGTCACAGGTTCCAGAACACCCCCGCATGGCCTGGCTGCTCGAGTGTGTGGCGAGCATGGGTCAGTTGCGGCGCATGACGCAGTTCAAGGACAAAGTGGGATCCGGAGACGAGGGCGCGGCCCGCGTCGGCCTGTTCACCTACCCGGTCTTGATGGCTGCCGACATTCTTCTGTACGCGGCGGACCGCGTACCCGTGGGCGACGATCAGCGGCAGCACCTCGAACTGGCTCGAGACTTGGCCGAGCGATTCAACGCCCGCTACGGGCCAACGTTTGTGGTGCCTGACGCTGCGATTCCCAGGGTCGGCGCTCGCATCATGGATCTGCAGGATCCGCTGACGAAGATGAGCACTTCGCGTAGCTCACCGCAGGGCCAGGTACTGGTGCTCGAACCACCCGAAGTCACGACGAAGAAAATCAAGCGCGCCGTCACCGACACCGAAACCGAAGTGCGTTACGACCCCCAA
>JACCXE010000006.1 GCA_013697265.1 Actinomycetota bacterium
GCCCCGCAGCACCGCAGCCACGGCCATCGGTGCTCCGACTACGAGCGCGGCGCCGATGAGCGCGACCACGACGCCGCCGACGAGCCCTCCTGCTGTCAGCGCACCCACCGCTAGCGCACGCCACCACCGCCACGCCACGTCGATCCGTACTGGCACCTCGAGCTCGTCGAGTTGGACGGCAAGCCAAGCCGGCGCTTCGCTCCAACTCGTTCGCCGCTGTGCCCGCCCGGGCGACGATCCACGGCCGACGAGGACGTGGTTGGTCAGGCGAGCGGCGAGTGCGTGCCGCCTTGCCTGCCCCCACGCGACGCGTACGGTTAACGCGCCGACCCCTGCTGCGGTGCCGACGACAAAAGCAACCGTCATCGGGTTCGCCTCGTGAGCGGCGCCAGTACATGCGACGCGTCGGCTACGAGGTGAATGCGGTCGCCGGCACTACCCGGCTCGACGACTTCACCAACCGACACGATGCGGCGGCCGCCGCTACCGGATCGGGCGACCTCGACGATCAGGTCGATCGCCGCGTGCAACTGGTCGCGCACGGCGTCGAGAGGCAGACCCTCACCGGCGAGCAGCACCATTGTTTCGAGGCGGCGCAGCGCATCGTGCGGACTGTTCGCGTGGCACGTCGACATCGAACCCTCGTGGCCGGTGTTCATCGCGGTGAGCATGTCGAGGGCTTCAGCACCGCGGCACTCGCCGACGATGATGCGGTCGGGCCGCATGCGCAGCGCGTTGCGCACCAACTCTCGAATCGTGAATTGGCCGACGCCTTCGGCGTTCGCGGGCCGCGCCTCGAGCCGTACGACGTGGCTCTGATTCAGGCGCAGCTCGGCGGCGTCTTCCACGGTGACGATGCGGCCTTCGCCGATCTCACCGGCGAGCGCGTTGAGCAGCGTGGTCTTGCCTGAGCCAGTGCCGCCGCACACGATGATGTTGCGCCGCTCGGCGACGGCGGCCCGCAACAGACCTGCTACCGACGTGTCGCAGAAGTCGTCGAGTAGCACGGCGACTGAACGAAACCGGCGGATCGTGAGATACGGACCGTCTACCGCTAACGGCGGCACGATCGCATGCACGCGTGAGCCGTCGGGCAAGCGAGCGTCTACGGCGGGAGACGACCGATCGACGCGCAAACCGAGCGGTCCGACAACCTTTTCGATGAGGTGGTCGATCTCGGTGGCGGCGAGCGCGACGGACGTACGCATCAAACGGCCTCGGCGTTCGACCCACACATACCCGGGGCCGTTCACCATCACTTCGCTCACGTCCACGTCGGCCAGCAACGTTTCGAGTGGCCCGAGGCCCGACACGTCGGCGAGCACGGCGGCAACGGCGGCTTCGGCCGCGTCGTCGTTCAGCAGCGGCGCCTCCTCTCGCACCAACCGTGCGACGAGGGCCCGCTCGACCGCGGTAGACGGATCGACATCGGCCACGAGGCGCGCTCGCACCCGATCGGCCACTGCGACACCCCTCACGCGGCCACCGCTCGCAGCGCGTTGGCCAAGCGCCGGGGCACGCGGCCGTTCAGCAGACCCGAGTCGACGGCCCGCGCGATCGCGGGCTCCCAGTTGATCGACGCGACCACCGGCACGCCCAGTACGTCTTCCACGTCGCCGGCGCCCAGGGCGCGCTCGGGCTCGTTGATCAGCACCACCGCCGTCGGCCGCGGGGCATGCATCGCGCGACGCAAGGCCAGGTAGCACGGCCGCAGCACGAGGAACGACCGGTCGGCCGCGTCGACAAACGCTCGCATCGCCGCGTTGTCGACCTTGCCGCAATCCGCGACTACCGGGCTGCCGCCGCGCACGGCGCGCAGCGCGGCGGCTAAGCGTTCGCCCGCGTCGACATCGCCCGCGCCGGCACGGGTAGCCCACTCGCCTTTCGGAATGATCGTGATGCCGTGATCAGCCACGTGAGCGATGCGGGCCAGACCGTCGCTTGGCACCGCCGCGCCAGCGTCGAGCCAATCAAGCAGGCCGGGCCCGGCCGGGTCGGCCACGCCCAACACGGCGGGTAAGTCGCCCGCAAAGTCCGCGGCCACCACGGGGCGACCCACGCCGGCCAAGCCCAACGCCATCGCAGCGGCGACGACCGTGGTGCCGCTGCCGCCCTTTACCGACCAGCACGCTGTGAGCACGCGGCCTCCTCAACGAGTTCGAACGCGGTGTGAACCGCGTGCACTACGAGCCGAGGGGGAAGCGGCGAGGTCATGAAAGCACCGTTAACTGCGTTCCGCAAGACCCAAACCGTGTAACGCTCTTCTGATGGAGGCCGCGTTCTTCGACCTCGACAAGACCGTGATCGCCAAGGCCTCGATGGTCGCCTTCGGTCGGGACTTCTACCGCGAGGGCCTGATCTCGCGTCGCACGATCGTGCGGGCCATCTACGGCCACTTCGTCTACCAGCACCTCGGCGCGAGCGAGGCCAAGCTCGAGCAGGTACGCGAGAAGGCGCTTGCCATGACGAAAGGCTGGGACCAGGAACGGGTCAAGCGCATCGTGCGCGAGACGCTGCGCACCGTGGTCGAGCCGATCATTTACGCGGAGGCGGCCGACCTCATCGCGGAACACAAAGCCGCCGGCCGACTCGTGGTGATCGTGTCGGCGTCACCGGAGGAAATCGTCACGCCGCTCGGCGAGTTCCTCGGCGTCGACCGGTCGCTCGGCACCCGGGCCCGCATCGACGACGAAGGGCGCTACACCGGCCTCGTCGACTTCTACTGCGCGGGTCCCTTCAAGCCCGTCGCCATGGCCGCGCTGGCGAAAGAGATGGGGATCGACCTCGACGCGTCGTACGCGTACAGCGATTCGGCCACCGACATCCCGATGATGGAGGCGGTCGGCCACCCGGTCGCGGTGAACCCCGACCGGGTGTTGGCCCGCATGGCGAAAGAACGCGAGTGGGAAGTGATGAACTTCACGCACCCGGTGCGCCTGCGCGACCGCATGCCGGTGCCGTCGGCCAAGTCGTCAGCCGCGACGGCCGGCGTCGTTGCCGCTGCGATCGGCGCGTGGCTGGCGTGGCACGCCCGCCGCAGCCGCACCGCGTCGTAAATCAAACCCACGCGTTCTGCGCCACGAAAGTTCCCCGATCTCGCTCTCGCGACGCGAAATCGCGGCATTTTCGTGGCGCAGAACGCGTGCTGTGAAAAGCGACGACGGTGGCCGTAACGACAACGCCCGCCTCGTTAGAGGCGGGCGTGTCGAGTTCGGGAGTGTGGGGCGCTTAACCGGTGAGCAGGTCCCGCGCACCGGTGTCTGAGGACGGGTGGCGCAGCTTGCTCATGGCGCGAGCTTCGATCTGACGGATGCGCTCACGGGTGAGGTTGAAGTGCTCGCCCACCTCTTCCAGCGTGCGCGGCTCACCGCGGTCGAGGCCGAAGCGAAGACGCAGGATCTCGCGCTCGCGCTCGTCGAGCGGACCGAGCAGTCGCTGGATCTCTTCGGGCAACAGCGACGTGGCTGCCATCTCAAAAGGAGACTCAGCCGTCTTGTCTTCGACCACGTCGCCGAGTTCGGCGTCGCCGTCTTCACGCAGCGGCTCGGACAGCGACAAGGGCTCGGCCGCGAAGCGCAGCGCCTCGGTGACCTTCTCCTCGGGCATCTCGACTTCGACGGCCAATTCGGCCAACGTGGCCGGACGCCCGTACTTCAGCTCAAGGCGCGAGCGCGCCTTTTGCAGACGGGCGAGCGTGTCGCCGGCGTGCACTGGGAGACGGATCGTGCGGCCCGTATTCGCGATGCCGCGGGTGATCGCCTGACGGATCCACCACGTTGCGTAGGTCGAGAACTTGAAGCCTTTGCGCCAGTCGAACTTCTCGACGGCGTGCATGAGGCCGAGATTGCCCTCTTGGATCAGGTCGAGCAGCGGCAGACCCGATGCTTGGTACTTCTTCGCGATCGACACCACGAGACGAAGGTTGGACTGCACGAACGTGCGCTGCGCCTCGTCGCCGGCCCGCACCGCACGCCGCAACTCGCGCTTGCGCGCCGCGGTGAGGTCCTTGGCTTTGGTCGTTTCCTGCTCAGTGCGCGCAGCAACACCGGCCTCAATGGCCTGTGCCAGCCGAACCTCATCGTCCTTAGTGAGCAGCGGATACTGCCCAATGTCGGTGAGATACAGGCGGACGAGGTCTTCCTCGTCCCGCTCAACTCTTTCCTTCGCCACGCGTAACCCTTCTTGCTTCAGTAGATAGGTCCTGGTACAAAATCCAGGCCTTACAACAACGCCCCCGTCAATTACCGAATTCCCTGGCGGATTCCCCAAAAACCGTCACTTTCGGCGCTGTCCACCATACGGATGGTGTCAAGTGGCGACGAAATAGCCCAAATTGCCTATTTTCTGCCGATCGCCGGGATCATCCCGTGACGAGGAGTTATTCGCTGTTCGGAGCGGAGACTCCTGCCGATTGCCCTCAACTTCCGACGTCGGGCGCATTGGGGTCGGTAACGTCGACGGCCGTGCCCGACGACGTAGAACTCACGATGGTGACCCTCAGCCTCGACGCGATCGATGAGGCCGCCGTAGCCAAGCTGATGTCGGTCCTGGCCAAGTACGTCGTGGTGTCCCGCGGTCACGCAGGCTGCCGCAACATCGACCTCGTGGCGTCGGTCACTGCGCCCCATCGGTTTCTGCTCGTGCAGAAGTGGGAGTCGCCCGACGCCCAGCAGGCGCACTTCAACTCGTCGGAGATGGTTGAGATGGCCGAGGCGTGCCGGGGGCTGCTCTCGCGGCCGCCCACAGTCGAACTCTGGGAAGGCATGTCGGCTCACGACCTCGCGTAACAGCTTTTGACTGTTACGCACAGTAACGTTACTGTGCGTAACATGATTGGCGAGCCAGCGATTCATCCCGACGCGGATCGGCGTCGTGAGCACCGTGATCGCCGGGAACAGGAGCGATCCGCCCGCCACCTGGCCCGCTCCACCCGCCACGCCGACCGCCGCGAAGAACTGCTCGATGCCGCGGTCGCCGGCATCCGCAAGCACGGCCCATCCGCATCGATGGACCAACTCGCCGCCGAAGCGGGCATCACCAAGCCCATCCTGTACCGCCACTTCGGCGACCGGGCCGGCCTGGCTCGCGCCGTGGCCGACCGGTTCGCGAACGAACTCGAAGCCGAGCTCGGATCGGCCATCACGCAGGAAACCGACGACGCTCGCTCGGTGCTGGCGGGCACGATCGAGGCTTTCGTGGGCTATATCGAACGCGACCCGGCGCTGTACCGATTCCTGGTGCAGCCCGGCACCGATGCGACCGTAGACCTGAGCGGCTTCCTCGATCGCATCAGCAACAACGTCGCCTTCGCCATCGGCGAACAGTTGCGGGCGTCGGGTCGCGACTCGGGCGGCGCCGAAGTGATCGCTCGCGGCGTCGTGTTCTTCGTGTACGCCGCCGGCGACTGGTGGGTGGACCGGCGCACGATGCCGCGGACCCAACTCGTCAGTTACGTGACCGATTTTCTTTCAACCGGATTCAACGGCCAATGGGGGTCTGACTCATGAACCTGCTCGCGAACGTCGACAGCGCGGGCAGCGCGCTCACGAGCTGGACACCGCTTTACGTGTTGCTCGGCGCGTTCACCGCGATTCTGATCGGGCTGTTTCTCTTCGGTCGCTCGGGCAACACGTCATCGAAGACCGCGCAATTCTTGCTGCGGATCCCCGACGGCCTTGAGCGCATCGTGCACATCCCGGGCTGGGCCGCGGCCACGATTGGCATGGCTCTCTTCGGCCTATTCGTGGCGGGCCAGGCGTTCTACAACGACGTCGCCTGGCACGTGGCGCTCGGTCGTGACAAGAACCTCTTCACCGCGCCCCACACAGGCATCGTGATCGGCCTCGGGCTGATCTTGATGTCGGGCGTCGTGGGCGTGCTGCTCGCTTCGCTGCAACGCGTCAACACCGCCCTGCGATGGAAGGCGGTGCGCGTGCCGTGGTCGACGCTGCCCCTGCTTGCCCTCGGTGGCGCCGCCGTCACCGGGTTCCCGCTCGACGAGCTGTGGCACCGCGCTTACGGCGTCGACGTGACCATGTGGAGCCCCACGCACATGTTGATGATCTTGGGCGCTGCGTTCGTCGGTGTCGCCGCCTGGCTCGTGCTCGCCGATGCGGGCGTCAAGCCCCACGACTCGCGTTGGTCGATGGGCGTTCACGTCGTCGCCGCGTGGCTCACACTGCTCGGCCTCGTCGCCCCGCTCGGCGAATTCAGTTTCGGCGTGCCCCAGTTCCAGCAGATCTTCCATCCGCTGATCCTTGCCATCGCATGCGCGTTCGCCTTCGTCGCTGTGCGCCTTGTACTGGGCCGTGGTTGGGCCATCGGGATCGCGTTGGCGAACATAATCACGTCCACCAACCTGCTCAACGGCGGCGAGAAGTCGCCGATCTCCACGAAGGTCGTCGGGCTCTACCTCACCGCCGCCATCGCGGTTGAGGTCGTGGCGTTCGTCATCGGCACCGAGAACCGGCTCCGCTTCGCGATCGCCTCTGGCGTCGGTGTGGCCACGCTCGGTCTCGCCGGCGAATACTGGTGGAACCACGCGAACTCGTATCAGCCGTGGAACTCGAACCTGTTCCCCGACGCGTTCTTCCTCTGCCTCGTCGCCGGTATCGCGGCCGCGGTGCTCGCCACCGCCTTTGCCCGCTCCGCCGGCGCACAAGACACCGCTCGGTCGTTGCCCGGGCCCCTCATTGCGGTTGCCGGTTTTGTGCTGTTGGTGACCCTCGTAGTTCCGATGTCGCGCCACACCGGCGACGTCACGGCCGAGGTGACGGTCGGGCAGAGGGTCGCTGGCTTCGCGAATGTCGAAGTGCAGTTGACCCCGCCCGACGCGGCCAAAGACGCCCGCTGGTTCCAAGTGACCGCGTGGCAAGGCGGCGGCCTCGAACTCGCCAACATGAAGGAACTCAGCGCCGGTCGCTACGTCACCGAAAAGCGGGTGCCGGTGTCGGGCCGTTGGAAGTCACTGCTTCGGTTGCACCGCGGCGGCGAGCTGATGACCGTGCCCGTGTTCCTGCCGGCCGACACCGAGATCAACAAGGGTGAGATCTCCGCCGTCGACCGCACCATGAAGTTCCGACCCGAGACCAGCTACCTGCTACGCGAACAACACAGCGGAAACAACACGCTCAAGAACGGCGTGTACGGCTTGTTGTTGGGTGTAATGGCGCTGTGGATCGCGTCCTTCAGCCTTGCGGTCGCCAAGATCTCGCCGAAGGGCCCGCGCGTACCGCCGACCGCCAGCCCCCTACGGCAGGCAAAACCAGTCGCTGCGTAGCCCATTGCGCGCCAAACTGCGCGCAATGGGGACAACACCGCAGTACACGTACACCGTTCACGAGAGCGCGGACTTGACTGACGACGAAATCGGCGAGATCGTCGCGTTCAACAACATTGTCGCGTTCGAAGCGGTTCCTGAGGACCCGCCGACGCCGACCGATCAGGCCATAGCGTCGCAGCGCGCGGTTCCCGAGCGTTACATCCGCACCACCGTGCTCGTCCGGTCGGCCGAGGGCGACATCATCGGGTCCACCGGGCTCCGCATCGATCCAGACAACGACGACAACCCTGATGTCATCTCCGGTTCGGTCATTGTTCGGGCCGACCATCGCCGAAACGGAGTCGGTACCGAACTGCTGCGCTACTTCGTCGCCCTCTGCCGTCGCGAGGAGCGCGACCGCATCCTCGGTTCGACCAACGGCCGGTTGCCATCGGGAGAGGTCTTCGCTCAGACGCTCGGCATGGAGGCGAAGCAGGCTATGCACGTCAACCACCTCGTCATCGCCGATGTCGACCGGGGCCTGATGGACAAGTGGGTGTCCGATGGGCCGCAGCGCGCCGAGGACTACGAGATCTTTGGCTGGGACGGCGACGTCCCCGAGGAACACATGGTGGACTTCCTTGACGCCGTCCTCGTCATGAACACCGCGCCGCGCGACGACCTCGAAATAAACGACTTCACGCTGACCGCCGAAGAGATCCGCGAAGGTGAAAAACAGATGCACGCCATCGGCTTCGAGTCCTGGCAACTCGTCGCTCGGCGCAAGAGCGACGGCGCATGGGCCGGCATTCACAACGTCATGTGGAACCCGGCCGAGCCCGACGTCGTGCATGTTGGCGCAACCGGCGTACGCCCCGAGCATCGCGGCCACGCTCTGGGCAAGTGGCTCAAGGCCGTGATGACGCTGCGAGTCATGGACGAGCGACCCAACGTCACCGAGATCCGCACCGGCAACGCCGACTCCAACGACGCCATGCTCCGCATCAACAAGGAGATGGGTTACAAGCCTTGGATCAGCGCCACGACCTGGGAGATCGCAACCGACGCCGCCGAGGACTGGCTAAAGAACCGCGGCCTCGAACTGCCCGCGGTCTAGCCCTTTCTCGAACTGGTCTCGCTATCGGGCGCTCCGCGCCCATTCACGCGACCAGTTCTGGGTCGTGACGGCCGCGCACGCGCGGTGTCACACCCTCGTTGTAAAAGTCAGCCAGTGTGAATG
>JACCXE010000008.1 GCA_013697265.1 Actinomycetota bacterium
GGGCACGAGTGTCAACGGCAACGGAAAAGCCAACGGCAACGGAAAAGGCCGCGTCAGCGCGCGAGCACGCGCCGACGCCAAGCGCGCCGCTGAACAGGACCACGCGCGGCGAGTGGCGTTACTCGACGAACCCATCGTCTTGGAGACGGTCGGTCTGACCAAGAGTTACGGCGGCATCGCCGCGGTAAACGACGTGAGTCTGCAACTCCACGACGGCCAAGTGGTCGGTCTCATCGGGCCCAACGGCGCGGGCAAGACGACCCTGTTCGATCTGATCTCCGGATTCACGCCCCGCAACGCGGGTCGCGTGCTCATGCACGACACCGACATGACCGAGTGGCGCGCCAGTCAACGCGCCGCGTTCGGTCTCGGTCGTTCCTTCCAGGACGCGCGGCTGTGGACGTCGTTGACCGTTGGCGAAGCTCTCGCGGTCGCCTTCGAGCGCCACCTCGACGTCCGCGCCGCGCTGCCCGCCGCGTTCAACCTTCCGATGGTGCAGGAGTCAGAGACCGCGACGCGCAAAAAGGTCGAGGAGTTGGTCGAGGTTCTCGGCCTCACCGCGTTCCGCGACAAGTTCATCGGCGAGTTGTCGACAGGATCGCGGCGCATGGTGGAGATCGCCGCGATCCTGGCCCACCGACCCTCGGTGCTGATCCTCGACGAGCCATCCTCGGGGATCGCGCAGAAGGAAACCGAGGCGCTCGGCCCGCTGCTTCGTCAGGTGCAACGCCACACCGGCTGCAGCCTTCTCGTCATCGAGCACGACATGCCGCTGATAACCGGGTTGGCTGACCACCTTTACGCCCTCGAGGAGGGCGCCGTCATCGCGTTCGGCACGCCCAACGAGGTGCTGCATCACCCGCGGGTGGTGGAGTCCTACTTGGGCACCGCGGCCGACGAGTCCCAGCTTGTCGCGACGAGGCGGGCATAAGGCAGCAGCGCCTTCAATGAAGTAGTGGCCCGTACCCGCACCCACCCGTCCCGAGTGATGAAGTGCACCTCGACACCGTCGGAACGCACGATCCATGCCGCGTCGCGAGCGCCCAGGCGAATGGCGCGGTCGAACTCGGGACGCCATGGCAACCCGGCCCCGGCACCCGCCTCGACGGTGATCGAGTGCGCGCCGTGGGCGAACGCCCACACCTTGGAGGCGTAGGCCAGGGTGGTGGGGTCATCCGGGCGCGGAAAGAAGAACGACACCGCCGAGACCAGCGCGTAATTAGGCGGCGTTGGCGGAGCGACGGCATCGCCGATTTCGCCAATCCGTGGCGCGGCGGCGGCGTCGGACACGTCCTGCGCGTTGCCGGTGGCAAGAGCCGCGCCGAGCGCGACCGCCGGCAATTCCGCGAATGCCGACGCGGTGCGCGTCTGCACGACGCGTCCGCCGAGCGTCCATTGCTCGCGCAGCACGATGCCGCCCCTGTCCACGCACACGTCGTCGTGGTCGCCTGTCGCGTCGAAGGCGCGTAGCTGGCCGACGGGCGGCTCGACGAACTCGATCTCGGTGCATGCGCGACCAGCGATGCGGCGGACCGGACCAATACGCGCCGCGCCCCGCCGCGCGGCATCGCCGGCGATGTCGAGCAGCGCCTGGTCACCCGAAGGCGATCCGGGTTGCCGGCCTGCGACGCGCCGCACCAGCGCACCGTCGACGCTGTAGAGGTGGTCTACGTCGCTCAGGTAGCCGCTCGTCGGCGGGCCGAGATCGGTCGCGTTCAGGTCACGCGGCCGGCGGTCGAAGGTGAGGTCGCTGGCCAAGAAAGGGCGGTGGACGGTGAGCACCTCCCATACGACGCTGCGCTGATCCGGCGTCGGCGTGCGCTCGACGCGGTACAGGACGCGGAAACTCGTGGCGCGGACACCGACCGGCGCGCGCAACGCCCGTCCGCCCTGCGAGCACGCGCTCAGCGCGAGCGACACGCTGAGAGCGGCGCTCAGCAGACGACCGGTTTTCTGCATGCTCACCAGTGTCGCACCGACGTCTGTCACGCCGGAGCGAGTTGCGTCAGGCTCGATTGGTGTCGTCGCGGCGCAGCTCGTTCGACGGGTCCAGACCGCGACGAGCTGCTCGCGCCGCTGGCCGCGGCGGCAGCGACGATCTGACGCGCGGCTTAGGCGCGGCGTGCGCGGGTACCGCTGCGCATGCTGAACACTCTTCGCGCGTCGCGCGGCCACGCCGATACGGACCAGCTCGTGGAGTTCGCCGGGCGCGCCGGACTGTTGTCACGCGCCGCGCTGTGGTTCGTTACGGGCGGGCTCGCGGCGCGCCTCGCCTTCGAAGGCAGGCCCGAGCCTGGCGCGAAACCCGACAAGCAGGGCGCGTTGCAAACGCTGGCCCGCCAGCCGTTCGGACGCGTCCTGCTCATCGTTCTCGCCGTCGGCTTCGTCTCAATGATCGTGTGGTCGGTTGTCGAGATGGTGCGCAAGCGCGACGGTGAGCGCAGCGGGCATCTTGCCCACCGTCTCGTAGCCGCCGGCCGCACCGCGATCTACACGGGGCTGGCCCTGTCGACTGTTCGGCTTTTGTTCAGTGGCGACAAGGGAGACTCGCAAGGCCAGGAAGAGCGGACGGCTCGCGTGCTCGGCTGGCCCGGCGGGCGATACATCGTGGGCGCGCTGGCGCTGACGCTGGTCGCGGCCGCGGGTTTCAACCTCTACCGGGCGGCGTCGAAGCGATATGAGAAGCACTGGGACGCCAAACGCATGGACTCCCGAGCACGCGGCATAGCCGGCCCGATCGAGATTTTGGGCAACGTCGGGCACGCGATGGCCTTCGCCCTCGTCGGGTGGTTCCTCGGCTTGGCCGCATGGCGCTTCGACCCCTCTGAGCCGAAGAGCCTTGACGAATCCCTCTCAACGCTTGTTCGCCAGCCCAACGGTCGGTACCTCTGCCTGCTCGTCGCGGCCGGCATGGTCGCATGGGGACTGAACGCCGCGGCCCAGGCCCGGTGGCGAGAGGTGCCAGCGAAAGACGGCTAGGTCGGTGACGGGCCGTTGACTGAGCGAAGAGTCGACTCTTTGGAACCTGACGGATTAGCCGGTTACGGTGAAGTCCACCCACTTGAGCGTCGCTTCGCACTGGACGAATACCCGGCCGGGCTGCTGGCCACGCTGGTCCGACGCGACAACGGCGTAGGTCGCGGTCAGCTTGTCGCCGTCCTGTGTTGAGTTGATCGTCTGCACCGTATTGGGATCGGACGCCGTGTCGTGGTTCACCGGCGCGTCATTGAAGCTGATCGCATGGTTGAGGCCGTCCGGGTCGTTGCAGCCGGTCACGTAGATCTGCATCACGGTGCCCGGGGGGCCGGATGAGGGGGAGACCGATATCGTCAAGTTCGGACTCTTCAGGGGATCGCTCTTGGCGCGTGGTACTGCCGGCTGGGGTTCGGGCCCGGTGTTGGCGGTCGTATCAGTCGGCTGCTTCGACTGTGCCTCAACGGTCGTTCCTGGTTCGCGTCCGCAGGCGCCCGCGGAAATAGCGACAGCGATTACCGCGAGAAACACACGAACTCTGGACATCGTGAACCGCCTCCTTTTGAGTAACCGGCGGTTAGAGACATGACGAGTCTGCGCCGTATGCAAGTGTGTACATGGGTCCGTTTCCGCAGTCGTTGTCAATCGACAACGTGACACCGCCGTAGGTCTCGTTGTGGGTCCCCGCGTACTGCTTGTGCCGCTGACGCTACCCGTATTACACGTGCTTCTCGCGGCAGCGCTACGGGGTGGCGCCGTGTGAGTCCGAGCGCCTGCCCGCCGAAGAACTCGACCGAGCGGTGATCGGCGCGCTCAGCGAGACGTACTCGCAGCACGAGATCATCGAAGAGGCGTTGACCCGAGCGCTCGGTACCTCACCGCATTCGAGGTCGGAACAATGCCCGAGGCGGAGTGCGGACCGCGGACCAAGAAGTTGTCCGACAAGCTCAGCGCGCTGCAGAGGCGTCGCACCGAGGTCGCTGATGCAATCAGCGCACCCGCAACAGCGATCAACATCGAGCAGGTTGACGCGCTGCGCGCCCGGCTCAACGCTGTGTTGATCAGCGGAAGCCCCGAACAGACCCGGACGGTTCTGCGTGCCCTGATCCACGAGGTCCGTGTCGAGAATCGCAAGCACGTCTATCCGGTGTTCCGCGTCCCCGCGGACCCGGTTCGTACGCTTGCCGGAGTAGCAGTCCCAACGGGATTCGAACCCGTGTCGCCACCTTGAGAGGGTGGTGTCCTAGGCCTCTAGACGATGGGACCCTGGTTTGACGCTCGGGGGGGAGGACTCGAACCCCCAATAACTGG
>JACCXE010000058.1 GCA_013697265.1 Actinomycetota bacterium
GCGACGCCGCCGCCGCCACAGCGACGCCCACCGCATCCGGCTGGCGCCGCTTCATGCACCGTCAATCAAACGCTCCGGCTGTAGCCGGTTCTTAGGAGACATCGATGAAACTCTCCGAAAAGCTCGCCGCGCTCGAAGACGACGAAGTCGAGGCGCCGACCGCACCCCGCCCGTCCGCTCACCGCCGCCCCGCGACCAGAAACGCTACGACGAAAGTGGCGCCGGCTCGCACGGGCAAAAGCGCGCAGACGTCGAGCTGGGAAGCGTCGAAGCGCAAGGTCCGCGACCTGGTGCTCGCCGATCTCGCCCCGCGCATGCGGGACCTGGCGGGCGAGGCCCTGGCCGACGAGGTGAAGTCCTGCCTCGACGGCATCATCGCCCGTGAGGACGTGAAGGTCTCGCCGGTCGAGCGGCGTCGCTTCGTCGAGGAAGTAATTCAGGACACGCTCGGTTACGGGCCGCTCGACCCGATGCTCAAGGACGACTCGATCACAGAAATCATGTGCAACGGTCACAACGAAATCTGGATCGAGCGCGGCGGCAAACTCGAGCGCACCAACTTCTCCTTCGCCGATGACACCGCGTACCGCCAGGTGATCGACCGCGTGGTCGGTGGCGTCGGCCGTCGCGTCGACGAAGGATCGCCGATGGTCGACGCTCGCCTCCCTGACGGCTCCCGCGTCAACGCAGTGATTCCGCCGTTGGCCGTGCACGGTTCGGTGCTCACCATCCGAAAGTTCGCGGCCGACCCCTTCCAGATCAAAGACCTGATCGCGTTCGGTTCGGTCACCGTTGACGTCGCCCTGGTGCTCGAAGCCGCGGTGCGGGGCAAGCTCAATGTGCTCGTCTCGGGTGGTACCGGTACCGGTAAGACGACGACGCTCAACGTACTGTCGTCGTTCATCCCCGAAGAAGAGCGCATCATTACGATCGAGGACTCGGCGGAACTTCAGCTGCAAAAGCCGCACGTGGTGTCGCTCGAGGCCCGCCCGTCCAACGCCGAAGGCTCCGGCGAGGTGCGCATCCGCGATCTCGTCAAGAACGCCCTGCGAATGCGGCCCGACCGCATCATCGTCGGTGAGTGCCGAGGCGCCGAGGCGCTCGACATGCTGCAGGCGATGAACACCGGTCACGAAGGGTCGATGACCACCGTGCACGCGAACAACCCTCGCGACGCGCTGTCCCGACTCGAGACGATGGTGTTGATGGCGGGATTCGACCTGCCGGTGCGGGCCATCCGCGAGCAGGTCAACGCCGCGATCGACGTGATCATTCAGCTCGAGCGGTTCCCCGACGGGCGTCGCGTTGTGACCGCCATCACCGAGGTGCAGGGCATGGAGGGCGACACGATCCTGCTCCAGGACGTGTTCAAGCACCGCCCCGGGCTCGGCGGCACGACCGGCGACGTGGTCCCGACCGGCCTGCGCCCCCGTTTCGTGGAGCGCATTGCCGAACGCGGCGTCGAGCTTCCGCCCGACGTGTTCCGTGTCGCCCGCGCGATGAGCGGTGCCCCTCGCGTCGCGCGGGCGACCCGGCTCAACGGTCCGTCGCTACCCGGTCATGACGGATACATCGAGCCGAAGGTCGAGATGACGAAATGATGCGGCTCCTCGTTCCCGTCATCGTCGGCTTGGGCCTCAGCACGATCGTCGTCGGCTTTCTCCTGCGAGCCCGTGAACGCGCCACGGCCATGAACTCGCTGATGGATCTGGCCCGTTTCGGTGAAGATGCATTCGACGAGGCCGAAGAGGCCCAGATCGAAGAGGCGAAGTCCGTCATCGACGTCAGCGGCTTCACCCGAGGTGCGGTGTCTCTGGCCGGTCGCCTCATCGCCCAAGTGGACAATCAAGGTGCCCTTGCCGCGTCGCTCGAGAAGGCTCGCATCCCCCTGCGGGCGGGCGAGTACGTGGTAGTCGGCGCCTGCGTATCGACCGTGAGCGCGCTGGTGATCGCCACGATCACAAACAGCTGGATCCTCGGCGGTTTCATCTTCGCTCTCGCAGTCTTCGGCGCCGTCAAGTTCCCCGCGCTGCGCACGGCGCGGCGGCGCAAGGCGCTGAGTCGTCAGCTGCCCGACGCGCTGTCGCTCATCGCCTCGTCGCTGTCTGCCGGACACACGTTCCTGCGTGCGATCCAGATGATGTGCGAGGAGGCCGACCCGCCGCTCGCCGACGAGTTCGGCCGCGTGGTGTTCGAGGTGCGCCTCGGTGCGCCGCTCGTCGATGCACTGTCGCACATGTCCGACCGAGTCGGTGTGCCCGACCTGGCCTGGGTCGTCCAAGCGATCCGCATTCAGCAGACGGTGGGCGGCAAACTCGCCGATCTCTTGCACACGCTCTCGGACTTCATCCGGGCCCGTGACGAAGTGCGGCGCGAAGTCGATGTGCTCACCGCCGAAGGCCGCATCTCGGCCTGGGTGCTCGGCGGCATGCCCATCTTCCTGCTTATCGCCATCCAGACGCTGAACCCCGGCTACGCCAAGCCGCTGTTCAGCGGTGGTGGGTTGATCGCGCTTGCATTCACGGCCGCGTCGATCTGTGTCGGCGTCGTCGTCATCTTCAAAATGGTCAAGATCGAGGTCTGAGATGTCTCTATCCCTATTGATGTTCGTCCTGATCGCGACGGCAGGCTCGGTCCTGCTCGCGGCCGGCGTCTACGAGCGGCTCTTCGCCGGCAACTCGGCTTCGCAGTACCTGGCCTCGCTCGACGACACCGAGGACATCGAGGACGAGTTCGTCCGCAAGCTCCGCGAGCCCTTCGTGGCCCGCACGCTCGGTTCGCTGCGAGGCGTGACCTCGCCGCTGCTGCGCCGAGTCACCCCCGCGGGTCTGCTCGACAAGGCCCGGCGCGACCTCATGCTCGCCGGCATGCGCGTCGCGCCCGAAGAACTCGTCACGCTGCAGGCCGCGCTCGGCGCGCTCGGCTTGCTCGCCGGGTTCGCGTTCCTCACGACCAACCCCAGGCCGGGCTTGGCCCTGCTGGCCATGATTTTGCTGCCGGGTGCCGGTGCGCTGGTGCCGAGCGTGATCGTGAAGCGAAAGGGCGCCGAGCGGGCCGAGTCGATCTTCAAAGACCTGCCTGACTGCCTCGACCTGCTCGCCATCTCCGTCGAGGCCGGCGTCGGTTTCGAGGCGGCGCTCGACGTGGTGTGCAGCCACTTCGACTCCGCCTTGGCTGAGGAGTTCCGGCTCACCCTGCGCGAAATGGAACTCGGCCTGGGGCGCCGTGACGCGCTCGCGAACCTGCGGGCCCGCACCGACGTTCCCGAGCTGTCCAACTTCATCCTCGCCCTCACCCAAGCCGACGCCCTCGGCATGCCGATCGGGCGGGTGTTGCACACCCAGGCGGTTGAGCTCCGCAACCGCCGTCGCCAGTGGGCCCGTGAAAAGGCCGCGAAGCTGCCGGTGAAGATCATGTTCCCGCTGGTGCTGTTCATCTTCCCGTCGATCCTCGTGGTGGTGCTGTACCCGGCGGCCGGAGGCATCGCCAAAGCCCTGGCCTAAAGGTCGGCCCCTAACCACATTCGGTCATCGCCGCTCGTAAGGTGAGCGGCGATGACCGGAGAGATCTTTCGAATGATCGCGGCGAACGCCGCGGCCATATTTATTTTGGCCCTCCTTATGTGGTTGATCGCCGTGCGCATCAACGATCCGTCCTTCATCGACACGTGCTGGGGTGCCGGCTTCGTGGTCGTGGCCTGGGTGTCGTT
>JACCXE010000067.1 GCA_013697265.1 Actinomycetota bacterium
GCGTGGCGCACCGTGGCAAATCGGTGCGAGATCAAGATGGTGGTCTTGCCCTTGGTTGCTTCGAGGATGCGGTCGAAGATCTCGGCTTCGCCCCGCACATCGAGCTGCGCCGTCGGCTCGTCTAACAACACCACTCCGGCGCCTGCCTGCACCGAGAACAGAGCCCGGGCCAGGGCCACACGCTGCCATTGCCCGCCCGACAGGTCGGTGCCGCCGCCATAGGCGCGGGACAACACCGTGTCTTGAGTGGCGAGTTCGTCGGCGCCCGCACGGCGCAGCGCGTCGGCGATCAGTTCGACCGAGCCACCCGTGGGCGCCACGTTGTCGGCCAGGGAAAGTTCGTAACGGATGTAGTCCTGGAATACCGCGGCCAGGTTGTGGCGCCACTCGGCCAGGTCGAGGGCCCGCAAGTCGGTGCCGTCGACGCGGATCGCCCCGTCGGTGGGGTCGTACAGACGGCACAACAGCTTGGCCAGTGTCGTCTTGCCCGCCCCGTTCTGCCCCACGACCGCGATCGACTTGCCCGCGGGGATCGACAGCGTGAGACCGTCGAAGACCGGTGGGCCGTCGCGGTAAGAGAACGTGACGTTGTCGAAGGTGATCGCGTTTTGCGGCCCGCCGTTCAGCGGCAAGCCCGCGGTGGCGGATACGACGTCGGTTGCGCGCATCTCGTCAACAAGATCCAGTACGACGGGCACGGACTGCGCGCCCTGACGAAACCACCAATCGACTTCACCGAAAGCCAGCGCGCTCGCCCCCAGCGCGGCCTGCGCGAACACGGTGACCGAACCGATCGCGATGTGGCCAGCAGACGCGTCGCGCGCGATCGACCAGAACAAGGCCACGTTGCCACCCACGATCGCGCCCACCGCCAACGTGATCGGCGTCTTCTTCAGCGAACGAGCCTTGATCGTGAGCTCGACCATGCGCTTGCGGCGCGAGAAGTAGCGGTCGACGGTCCAGTCGGCCAGGCCGAACAACCGGATTTCTTTTGCGGCGGGCGCCCGCACGGCGAGGTTGTAGGCGTAGTTCACATGGCGCATCTCGTCGACGACGGTCGGGTCTTCCCAGGCCTTCCACACCGAGCTCTTGCGCAGCAGGCGGTGGCTCCACAACCAGCCGAAGCTGGCGAGCAACGGCGCCCACCACCGGTATCCGAAGAGCAAACAGGCGAGGGCGACCCCACCGCCGACCTCGACGAAACCGTCGGCGATACGCGGCATCGACGCGGTGAGCGGGGGCCCCGTGATCGCGAGGTCGAAGTCTCGCGCTTGGGTTAGCCGGTCGTTCAGCTCGGTGCGCTCGAGATGGGCGATGCCGGCCGGCACCAGCGCAGCCTCGAGTAGCTGGTCGTGCAGGTAGGTGGTGGTCTTCGAGGCGAGGTTGGCCGAGATCGCGGCGTGGATCGGCGGCAACGTCTGCATGGCGATGAACAACGCCCCTACGGCGTAGAGCGAGGCACCGACCTGCTGGCCGTCGTTCACTGCTGTGATCAGCGACCCCATAGACAAAGCGAAGGCTGCCGGAAGCGCGGCCCGCACGAAGATCAGCAGCCACCACCCCGCGCCCAGCGCCGAGTCGACCCGGGTGAGCAGGGCCAGAAATTGGTATTCCGCCGACTTCCGGATCCGTGCCATCCGCCCAGCCGGCTTTGCCGGCTGAGTCGCCGTCATAGCTCGCACGGCGCAAAACTACGCCGTGGGTGTGGCGCCGGGCCGGGTCGAAAGGCGACTTCTCTAGACGTCGCCGAAGATCAGGGCCAGTTCGTCCTGGAGGGCGTCGGTGCCGACCGATTCGACCAGCACCCGCAGGTTCCCCGACGCCGGGCCGAACGTGGCCAGCCCACCGAAGGACGGGTGACGGTAGGCGTGCTTCGGTGCTGCGTCGACGTGTTGGGTCGACGGCACCAGCCAACGACCGGTCGCGGCGTCGCCGGCCACTGCGAGGTCGCAGCCGACGAAGCGGTGGCCGTCCGCGCCGAGGCCGGCTACCTCGACCCGACCGACCGACACCGCGTTCACGAGTTCTGCGGCGTCGGCAACATTGGCGCCGTCCGCAACCAGCGCGGCGCGGGCCCGGCGCGTGTCGCCCGCCTTCACGAGTTCGGTCATACGCCGGTACGAGTGCAGCGCCACATCGATGACGGCTCCGGGGCGTGTGACCGACGGTTCCGTGAACCCGCAGCGATCGAGCAGCAAGAGCGCGGCGTTGTCGGCGTCGGCCGCGTGCAGGTGGTGGGCGTCGCCTTCGATGACGTGTTCGGCCAGCCACGGTCCGCGTACGGCAAGCACGCGCATCACCGGTACCGTCACGGCGAAGGCCTGGGGTGCCGCCCACTGCGTGACCACGGCGATGGCCTCAGGCGCCGACAGCACACCGAGCGCGGTCAATTGCTCGTCGTTGAGACGGGTCACTTCGGTTGGTGCGGTCGACGACTCGCTGCGAAGGTCGATGTGCAGCCCGGCCATCACGCCGATAGGCGTGCGGAGGCCCAGTGTGTGACAGAGCTCGTCGATGGCGGTGGCGTGCAGCGCGGTCATTCGTTGTCCCCCAGATTGAAACGGGTAAGTAAGGAGTGTTCGTTTCCGGCCAGGTCGCCCAACGCATCGGCCGCCGCTCCTCGCTGGCCGAGTGTGGCCAGCGCCAGCGCGTCGTCGTCGAGTTGCGTGGCGACGCGATGCAACAAGTGCACGGCCTGGTCGACGAGTGCGGTCAAGCGCAGGGCGTCGGGCCCGACCAACTGCGCGAGGTGGTCGGTGCGGTGTTGCGCCTCGGTCGCGACGCCGGCGACGTCGTAGGACGTATTGCGGCACAACGCGCTGAGCGCGGCGAGTTCGTTCGGGTCGATGACGACGCGGGTCATAGGGCTGCGGTACGCACTGCGTGCGCGGCGTCGCGCAACGCGAGGGCACCGGCGCGCAATTCGTTACGGCGTTCGACCATGAGCAGACGGAACCGGTCCGCGGCGGGGCCCGACCACGTAGCGGTGGCGGCCCGTGTCGCTAATACATCGCCCGCCGATTCGATCCGTGCCGCGCGGTCGTCCAACAACGCGGCCGTGGCCTGTAACTCACTGATCGCGGCGGCGTTCATGCGCCGGCCGCCTCGAGAGCGGTGCGCCGTCGCGCCACTTCGGACGACGCCTCTTGCAGTGCCGCTTCGAGGCGGCGCAGCGCGGGTTCATGCTCTTCGGCCCACGTGGCCCGGAAGCGGTCGGCGGCCTGGCCGGTCCACTCCGTGGCCGCGATCTGATTGGCCAGCGAGGCCCGTAGTTGTTCGAGTGCGGCGCGCTGTTGGGCGACCGCGGCCTCGAGCCGCGTCAAGGATGCGAGTTCCGCGCCGACAACCGCCATGCCGGCACGGTACGCAGCGCGACGGCTCCGGGTCCATGGCGCGAACGCGCCGGGCAGACTTGGGGCGTGCAGGTCGTGCTCACGTTCGCGGACGGCTCGAACGTCACCGTCGACCTGCCCAACGGCGTCACCGAGGACGAAGCCCGCCACGCCGCCTCCGTCCTCGGCGCGCAGTTGCAGGGTTTTGCCGGCATAGGCGCGACAACCCTTCAAACGGGGGACGGGTCGGAACTGTGGAGCGCGCTCACCAAGGCCGAATCGGCGGTACTCACGGAGCTCGCCCACCGCCCCGACACCCGCTCGCGCCTGGCGTTGCGTCTCGGAGTGACCACTTCGACGCTGGACAACCACTTGTCGGGGATCAAGCGGAAGTTGCTGGAACACCTTGAAAGCGCAGGTCAGGGGCCCCATGACGGGTATCTGTCGACCGAAATGGTCATCGGCTGGGCAAGTCGACACATTCAAGATCAGAAAAGTTGACAGTTAAACCATTAAGTTTGTATAGTGGTGGGCCTGACGTAGGCCCAAAGTGGGCATACAGAGATCTGAAACCCAGCAAAGCGAGGAGCACCACATGCCCAAGGCCGTCGGAATCGACCTCGGTACAACCAACAGCGTCGTCAGCGTTCTTGAAGCAGGCGAACCCACTGTTATCCCCAACGCCGAGGGCGCACGGACCACGCCGTCCGTCGTCGGCTTCAGCAAGAGTGGCGAGGTGCTCGTCGGCGAAGTCGCCAAGCGCCAAGCCATCACCAACCCCGACCGCACGATTCGTTCGGTCAAGCGCCACATGGGCACGGGGTGGACCGTCGACATCGACGGCAAGGCGTATACGCCGCAAGAGATCAGCGCCCGCATCCTTCAGA
>JACCXE010000075.1 GCA_013697265.1 Actinomycetota bacterium
GCGCTCGCCGTCGGGGCGAGCGCTGAGTCGTGCCGCGGCGTGCTGCGCGATTTCCGGGGGCTCCCTCACCGAATCGAGCTGGTGGGCCACATTGGTGGGGTGCCGTGCTTTGACGACTCGAAGGCAACGACGCCCGCGTCGGTGGTCACCGCCCTGCGCGCTTTTCCGTCCGTCGTGTTGATCGCGGGCGGTAAGAACAAGGGCCTCGACCTATCAACGCTGGCTGAGGCGACCGACCATGTGCGCGCCGTGGTCACCATTGGCACCGCGGCACCCGAAGTTGCCGCCGTATTCGAAGGACATCGACCGTTCACGCACGCGACGTCGATGGACCAGGCAGTCGCGCAGGCGATCGGCGCGGCGCGCGACGGCGACGTGGTGTTGCTGTCGCCCGCATGCACGTCGTGGGACGCGTACCGCGACTACGCGGAGCGGGGCGACGATTTCGCGCGCGCGGTGAAGGAACTGGCGGCGACGCGATGAAGACCGAGCGCGAGATCAAGGCGAGCGCCAAACACGCCGGCGACCCTGGCCGCCCCCTACTGATTGTCGTTGCCGCGCTGTGCGTGGTCGGCCTGGTGATGGTGATGTCGGCCTCGTCGGTCGACGCCCTGCGCAATTACGGGTCGTCGTGGTACTTCTTCATCCGCCAAGCGAGCGCGGTGGTGCTCGGTGGGGGAGCGTTGTGGCTCACCTCGCGTATCGACTACCACGTGTGGCGCAAGTTCGTCGTGCCCGCGGTCATCGGTGTCGTCGTGCTTTTGTTCCTCGTGCTCATCCCGGGGATCGGGCAGACCGCGTACGGCGCCCGCCGCTGGCTGGGCGCAGGCCCACTTCAGTTCCAGCCATCCGAGTTGGCCAAGCTCGCGCTGGTCCTGTTCTCGGCCGACATCCTTGCTCGCCACCCACCGGCGCAAGCAGGGCCCACGCCGCTGTATGTGATCGGCGGCACCACGTTGTTCGTCGCGATGCTCGTGATGGCCCAGCCCGACATGGGCACCACCCTCGTGATCGTCTCGAGTGTGCTCGCGGTTTTGGTGCTCGGCGGTACTCCGGCGCGTTTACTCGCGGCCGGTTTCAGCGGCGTCGCCGCGCTCGGCGCGCTCGTGGCGCTATTCGAGCCCTATCGACGCGAGCGGTTGCTATCGTTCACCGACCCGTTTAAGACGGCGTCGGGCAGCGGCTACCAAGTGGTGCAGTCTCTCGTCGGCCTGGGTTCGGGGGGCGTCCGCGGCGTAGGCCTCGGCGCCAGCCGGGCCAAGTGGGGCTTCCTGCCCAACGCCCACACCGACTTCATCTTCGCCATCATCGGCGAGGAGTTGGGGTTGTTCGGAGCCGTCGGCGTCGTGGCGCTCTTCGTCGCCCTCGCCATCTACGGCATCCGCGCCGCTACCCGCGCACCCGATGTGTTCGGCGCACTCGTCGCCGGAGGCATCACCGCGTGGCTCGTCGGTCAGGCCGCGCTCAATATGGCCACGGTCGTGGGCGCCCTGCCGGTCACGGGCGTGCCGCTGCCCTTCGTTTCCCTCGGCGGCACCTCGACCGTGTTCGGTATGGCGGCGGCCGGGATCGTGGTGAACATCGCCCGCCAGCACGGCGCGCCATCGTCGCGGTGATCAACCTCGACCGACCACAGCGCGTCCACGTCATTGGCGTAGGCGGCGCCGGAATGTCCGCCATCGCCGTCGTGCTCAAGGCTATGGGCCACACCGTCAGCGGCTCCGACCAGCGCGACAGCCCCGTGCTCGAACGGGTGGCCGCGTCCGGCGTGCTCACTAAAGTCGGCCACGACGCCCACGAAGTAGAAGGCGTCGACGCCGTCGCGATCTCCACGGCGATCCGCGACACAAACCCGGCGGTGGTCGCCGCGCACGCGCTTGATATCCCGGTGTACCGCCGGGCCGAGGTACTGGCCGGCATCTGCGCCCAGCGCGCCACCATCGCGGTGGCCGGCACCCACGGCAAGACCACGACGTCGTCGATGTTGTCGCTAATCCTGGTCGAGGCGGGTTGGCACCCCTCGTTCATCATCGGCGGCGACGTCAACGAGATCGGGGGTGGGGCGGCGTGGGGCGACGGTGAGTGGTTCGTCGTAGAAGCCGATGAAAGCGACGGTACCTTCCTCGAATTGCCCCGCAAAGCCGCGATCATCACCAATGTCGCGCCCGACCATCTCGAGCACTACGGCGGTTACGACGAGTTGCGCGACGCGTTCGCCCGCTTTGCCCGCGAGACCGATGGCCCTGTGGTTGTCGGCGACGCCGCCGACCTGACCGAGTTGACCGACGGCGCCGCAAACATCGTCACGGTCGGCACTGACGCGGGCGCCCGCTACCTGATCGACAACGTGGAGCGACAGCGTTCCGCGGTTCGATTCTCGCTGCGGTGGGGGTCGAAGAACATCGCCGACTACATCGTGCCAACGCCGGGCCTACACAACGCCCGCAACGCCGCGGTGTCCGCCGCTATGGCGCTGGAACTCGGCGTGCCGGTTGAAGCGACCCAGAACGCGCTCGAGCGCTTCGCCGGTGTAGCCCGTCGCTTCCAGTTCCGCGGCACCCAGCGCGGCGTCGACTACGTCGAGGACTACGCCCACCTGCCCGACGAAGTCGAAGTGGCGATCGCAGCTGCCACCGACGGCGCATGGGAACGCCTTGTCGTCGTGTTCCAACCCCATCGCTACTCACGCACGCAACAACTCGCCGGTGACTTCGCCACGTCGTTCGACGGCGCCGACCGCGTGATCATCACCGACATCTACGGCAGCGGCGAAGCGCCCCGTCCCGGAGTAACCGGTCGCCTGGTGGTCGACGCGGTGCGCACCGCGCGTCCCGACCTCGGTGTCACGTGGCTACCCGGTCGAGCCGACCTCGCCGCTCACCTCGCCGGCACCATGCGGCCGGGCGAGCTGTGCCTGCTTCTGTCGGCCGGCGACCTCACCTCAGTGCCCGACGAGGTCGCCGCAATTCCATGACGTCGCCGGAAGCGATCGACGCCGCGGCGCGATTGCTCGGCGCACTGGCCGAGCGCGACGCGCCGCTCGGCGCTCGCACCACCTACCGCGTCGGCGGCCACGCCGCTCTGCTCGTGGTGGCCCACATCGGGGCGGACCTGCGGCGGGTGCGCACCGCAGTGATGGAAACGAACGCCGACGTGCTTGTCGTCGGGCGGGGGTCGAACATGCTGGTGGCCGACGACGGCTTTGACGGAATAGCGGTGGCTCTGGGCGACGAGTTCGCTGACGTCGCGCCGAACGTCGGCGCCGCCACCATTACCGCCGGCGGGGCAGCCGCTTTTCCGCTGCTCGCTCGCGCGGCGGCCGCCGCGGGGTTGGGGGGCCTCGAATGGGCGGTTGGTATCCCGGGATCGGTGGGTGGCGCCGTGCGCATGAACGCGGGCGGCCACGGGTCCGACGTGGCCGCGCACCTGATGGCGTGGTCATTCGTCGATCTGGGGGGCGGGCCCGACGGCGAACGCACTCTGGCTGACCTCGACGCGTCCTACCGGCATACGTCGGTGGGCGCCGCGCACGTGGTCGTCGAGGCGACGCTGGCGGCCAATCCTGCGGACCCGGCCGAGGCGGACGCGGCGATGGCCGAGATCGTGCGCTGGCGCCGCGCCAACCAACCGGGCGGCCAGAACGCGGGCTCGGTCTTCACGAATCCAGACCACGACAGCGCCGGTCGCATCATCGACGCCGCCGGGTGCAAAGGGTTACGCGTCGGCAGCGCGGAGGTCTCGACCAAACACGCCAACTTCATTCAGGCCGATCCGGGTGGCTCGGCCGACGACGTACGCGCGCTCATGTTCGAGGTGCAGCGCCGAGTATTCGAAGCAACGGGAATCGAACTGAAGACCGAAGTGCGTCTGATCGGGTTCGGCCCATGAGCGAACCCAAGCACGCCACCGCCCAGAAACGGATTGACCCGCGGGTGGCCAAGCGCCGCCAGGAGGTCGCGCGCGAGCAGGGGCGACGCCGACTGCGGGTGGTGGTCGTCTTCGCTTCGGTCATCGTCGTGATGTTCGGCGCGGTCGGGCTGCTGCGCTCGCCCCTGCTCGACGTGGACCGGGTGGAGGTGCGCGGTGCCAGCGAGACCTCGGTCGAGAGTGTCCTTGCGGTCACCGGTCTGTCCGCGCAGGGCCACGCCATGATCGCGGTCGACCGCTTTGCCCTGGCCACCAAGATCGAACGCTTGCCCTGGGTCGACACGGCCGAGGTCACGCGCAAGTGGCCCAACGTCGTACGCGTGGCCGTGCGGGAGCGAACCGCGATCGGCGTGATCGCGGTGCCCGGGGGAGTCGCCTTGCTTGACGGCACTGGGCGGGTGCTGGAAACCGCTAAGGAACCACCCGCTGGCACCATTGCCGTAACCGCTCCAGAAAGGGTGCCCGGGCCCGGACAGATGGTCGGCCCGGCGATTCGGTCGGCACTGGCGGTTCTTCGCGGCCTGTCTCCGGAGTTGCTGGCCAAGGTGCAGTCGGTTCACCGCCTAGTCGGCAAGCCCCCGACCTACGACCTGACAATCGCGACCGGCGTCACGATTCGTTTGGGCGAGCCAACGAGGGTGGCAGAAAAGCTGGCCGCCGCCGAGGCGGTGCTCGCGGCGCAGAACGCCCCGGGCACCGTGATCGACGTACGGGTGCCGCAATCACCCGCGGTCACCCACACCGCGGCCGATACCAAACCTTGACGGTGAGAGATACCGCCGTTATTGTCTCGACCGCCACGAGAGCTTGACATAACACTCAGTCTTATCTAGAGGTTGAGGGTTGGCTGGGGCCTCGGGCAATTTCCCCTTTATCCAGGAGGATCCGGACTGTGCCCGGTGCAACCCAAAACTACATCGCCGTCATCAAGGTGGTCGGCATTGGCGGTGGCGGCGTAAACGCCGTGAACCGAATGATCGACGCCGGTCTAAAGGGCGTTGAGTTCATCGCCATAAATACCGATGCGCAGGCGCTGCTGATGAGTGACGCTGATGTGAAGCTCGACATCGGCCGACAGCTCACGCGTGGCCTCGGCGCCGGCTCCGACCCTGAGATTGGTCGCCAGGCCGCCGAAGAACACCGTGACGAGATCGAAGAGATGCTCAAGGGCGCCGACATGGTGTTCATCACCGCCGGCAAGGGCGGCGGCACCGGCACCGGTGGCGCACCAGTTGTGGCCGAGATCGCGAAGTCGATCGGCGCGCTCACGATCGGCGTTGTCACCCGTCCGTTCGGCTTTGAGGGCCGCCAGCGCGCGGTGCGGGCCGAAACCGGCATCCAAAAGCTGCGGGAAAAGGTCGACACCCTCATCACGATCCCGAATGATCGCCTTCTGACCGTGTCGAACGACAAGACCTCGATGGTCAACGCGTTCAAGGTCGCCGACGAAGTGCTGCTCCAAGGTGTGCAGGGCATCACCGACCTCATCACCACGCCCGGACTCATCAACACCGACTTCGCTGACGTCAAGGCCGTCATGAGCAGCGCCGGCACCGCGATCATGGGTATCGGCACCGCATCGGGCGACGATCGGGCCACGGTGGCTGCCCGCGCCGCGATCACGAGCCCTCTACTTGAGGCGTCGATCGAAGGCGCCCGGGGCATCCTGCTCAACATCAAGGGCGGCAGCGATCTGGGCTTGTTCGAGGTGCAGTCTGCGGCCGGCATCGTGCACGAGCACGCACATCCCGACGCCAACATCATCTTCGGCACCGTGGTCGACGACGCGATGGGCGACGAGGTGCAGGTCACTGTCATTGCGGCCGGTTTCGAACGGTGGGACGACCAGGGCCAGCGCTCGAGCGAGCGCGGCGGCCTGGGGTTGAGTACGCGTGACGACTTTGACGACGACGACGGCGATGACGAGTTCGACGTCCCCAGCTTCCTCAAGTAGCGGGTTTCGATTCGTGCGGCTAGGTGCCGCCGAGTTTCGCTTCACCACATCAGCAGACGGTGACTTCGCGCCGCCGCCTTCGTTTGACGACGACGGTCTGGCGCAACGCCGTCGCATCATCGCCGACTTCCCCTGGACCTGGCTCCGGCAGGTCCACGGCGTTGATGCGGTTGTCGTGACTGAACCCGGTGCGCATAAGGGCGCGGCCGTCGACGCCGCGGTTGCGGTCGTGCCAAACGCTCCCGTGGCGGTGGTCACGGCAGACTGCGCGCCGATCGTGCTCGTCGACGACGACGGCGGCTCCGTTGCCGTGGTGCATGCCGGTTGGCGCGGGTTGACCAGTGGCGTCATGGCGGCCGCGGTCAACGCCATGCGTGCAAACGGGGCGGGCGTCATCCGTGCCGCCCTGGGTCCGTGCATTCATGCCGAGTGCTACGAGTTCGTCGGCGACGACCTCGACGTGGTCGTCGAACGGTTCGGGCCCGACGTGCGCGGCGTCACCAAGGCCGGTACCGCCGCTCTCGACCTGCCCGCCGCGGTTCGCGTCGCGCTCGGCGAGCTCGGCGTGGAACTGGCCTTCGACGCGGACGCATGCACTTCGTGTACGCCCGGTTATTGGTCGCATCGCGCTCGCGGTGACAAGGAACGACAGGCCACAGTTGCGTGGTTGGCGTGATGGCGATATTGCCCCGCGACGACTACGTCGAGCAGGTGCAGTTCAATCTCGGCCGTATCTACGACCGCATCAATGCCGCAGGCGGAAACCCCGACGAGGTCACCATCGTGGCGGTTACCAAAGAGCAACCGGCCGAAGCCGTCGACGCTGCGCTCGCAGCCGGGTTGATTCAGCTGGGCGAGAATCGGGCCGACGCCCTGGTCGACCGCGCGGCATCCCACGCGGTACCCGAGGCGTGTTGGCACTATCTGGGTCAGGTGCAGCGCAACAAGGTTCGCCGGGTCGCGCCGTTCGTTTCGCTATGGCAGTCGGTCGACCGGGCCGAAGTCGGCGCCGCGATCGCGCGTCACGTGGCCGACGCCTCGGTATTGGTGCAGGTGAACCTCACCGACGATCCCCAGCGCGGTGGCGCGGCGATCGAAGCAGTGCCTGCGCTCGTTCGCGATCTACAACACGACGGTCTGCGGGTGTGCGGGCTGATGGCGGTCGGCCCGCACGGCGGGCCGGAGGCGGCCCGCCCCGGGTTCACCGCGGTTGTCGCGCAAGCCGACGCGTTGGGTTTACCGATTAGGTCACTCGGAATGTCCGAGGACTTAGACGTCGCAATTGCGTGCGGGTCGACGATGGTCCGAGTGGGCGCCGCGCTGTTTGGCGCGCGTCCCCAGTCCACGCGTCCGCGCCACCTAAACTGAGCATTCGAGGAGGATCAGATGGGTCGCCTACAAAAAGCCATGTCGTTTCTCGGCCTAGCCGACGAGGACTACGACGAATTCGAGCCGTATGAGGAGCCGATCCCGAGCGGGCCGGTGCGCGTTGGACGCACCGCCGAGCCGGATCCGACGACTTCGATGCGCGCGATTGGCCGCGAAGAAGGCGTTACACCGCTGCCTCAGGGTGTCGTCCCTCGGCCCGTGGTTCGCCCCCTGTCGGCGCCGAAGTCCTCGAACAAGGTGCACGTTGTGATGATCAACGAGTTCAAAGACTGCGAAGAGGTCGGCGTGCACGCACGCGAGGGCGACTTCGTCATCGTCAACATGCAGTCAGTACCCAATGAGTTGGCTCGCCGGGTAACCGACTTCATCGCCGGGTTGTCGTTCGGGCTGGGCGGCAAGATGGAGAAAACGGCTGCGAAGGTGTTCCTGCTTCGTCCGACCGATACAGATATGTCGGACGACGAGAAGGCCCGCTTGGCTGAGCGCGGCCTTTACAACTAAGCCCCGCCGCTTCGTGTCTTCACTTGCGCGCCTAGTCGACCTGTACGGGCTGCTGATCTTCGGTCGCGTCATCCTCAGCTGGTTTCCGATCTCGCGCGGTGGCGCGATGGAGTCCATATATAACGTGCTGTATTCGGTGACCGAGCCCGTTCTGGGGCCGGTGCGACGTTCGCTTCCGGCGATGGGCGGCCTCGACATTTCGCCGATCGTGGTGATCCTCGGCTTGAGGTTGCTCAGTTCGGTGATCGCTGGGGGGTAGCGTCGGGGTCCGATGGACCTGACGCCGGAAACACTTCGCTCGGCCACCTTTCGCGACAAGCTCCGCGGCTACCACCCCGACGACGTCGACGAGTTCCTCGAATCCGTCGCCCGCGGCCTCGAGGTGCTGTTGGCTCGCCTGCGAGACGCTTCAGAACGCGCCCGCGCCACGGTGGTCGCAGAGCCCACGCCAGACGCAGACGAAGCGGTTCGTACGCTGTCGCTCGCGCAACGAACCGCGGACCTCGCGATCCACGAGGCCAAGACCGAAGCTGAACGCCTGCTGAAAGCGGCCGATCAACGCGCCCGCAAAGTCGTGGGCGACGCCGAAGAATCCGCCGTGCAACTGGCCGAGGCCGCGCAGGATGAGTTGCGCGCCGACCTTGAGAAACTTCAGGCCGCGCGCGACCAGCTTTTCGGCGAGGTGAACAGCCTCGGGTCCTGGCTACGAGGTGAGCGGTCCCGCATCCGGCGCGCGCTGATCGAGGTCGCGGACCGGGTCGAGAGCGTGAAGGAAAAGGGCGACGCTCCGGCGGTTCGTCCCACCGCCGTGCCCGAACCGCCGCGCCAGAGACTCGGAGCTCTGAAGGCCCGCGCCGCAGCGTCGCCGCCACCGGTTGTTGAACGCCCGCGTCCCGCATCGTTGCCCAGTCCGCCGCCTGTCGCGACCACAGCGAATCCGAAGGCCACGCCTCCGCGCGGTCAGTCCGCGGTCGCGTCGCGGCCCGCCCCGCTACCCGAGCGGGCGCCGGTACGACGCGAGCCAGCGCCTGCGCGCGAACCCGAACCGGCGACACCAGCAGCCCCTGGTGCTCCGAAAGCGCCCGCCTCGTCTGACGACGCGGTGCTGCAGCGGGCCCAGATGGGAATCACCGAGCAGCGCCCCGACGACACCTTCGACGACGACCCGTACTTCGCCGAACTGCGCGCCGCGATGCAAGACGACACGCCGCTTGGCCCTCGCGACGACGATTGGCAGTCCACCGACGCCGGCCCCACCCCGCCGCCAGGCGGACCCACTAGCTAAAGCTGGCCTTTCTTTGGCCGGCGGCTAGAGTTTTGCCGACTCGCGCCCTACCTCGGAGGATGCACTCGTGGTGCTCTTGGTAACAATCGGACTCGTCATCGTTAGTGCGCTGACGCTTGCCCTCGGCTTCATTCAGGATGCCGTCGGCCTGATCTACGCGT
>JACCXE010000094.1 GCA_013697265.1 Actinomycetota bacterium
CCGAATGGCTCGGCCGCAGCCTCTTTGATTCGTTCGCTTCGCTCACTCATTCTCTGGTCTCCTTCCTACAGGGGTCCGCTAATGCCGCCGTCCTTGCGGACGCGCCAGAAGTGGATAGCCATGAAGATCACGATGACAAAGGGCAACATCAGCACGTGGAGGACGTACCACCGCAGCAGCGTCTCGGTACCGATCTCGACTGAACCGAGCAAGGCGAAGCGCACCTGGTCGCCGAGGACGGGTGAATAACCCATCATGTTGGTGCCGACGGTGACGGCCCAGAGGGCGAGCTGGTCCCACGGGAGCAGGTAGCCGGTGAACGAGAGCATCAGCGTGAGCAGCAAGAGCACGACGCCGATGACCCAGTTGAACTCTCGCGGCGCCTTGTACGCACCGTGGTAAAAGACGCGGCTCATGTGCAGGAACACCGAAATCACCATGAGGTGAGCGGCCCACCGGTGCATGTTTCGGACTAAGAGCCCGAACGCGACCGAGGTTTGCAGCGTCTGAATGTCGTTCCAGGCCGCGGCCGACGTGGGCCGGTAGAAGAACATCAAGAAGATGCCGGTAACCGTGAGCATGATGAAGAGGAAGAACGACAAGCCGCCGAGGCACAGCGTGTAGCTGACCTTGACCGCGTGACGCTTCACCTTCACGGGATGCAGGTGGTACAGCACCGAGTTCATGATCACGTAGGACCGGTTGCGGGGGCTGTCGGTGTAGCCCTTCCGGAAAATCGAGCCGGGACGGAAAATGGAGGTCCACAGAGCTCCGCCCTTCATCTTGTCCATCGCCTCGGTCATGCGTTCTGCCGGACTGATACGTGTCGCCATGTCTCTCCCTACCTTCCTAAAACCGCATCCCATAGCCGTAGCCATGGTTGTTGTCTCGCTGGTGCCGGTCGCCGTCGCGGGGCGCCAGGCCCGTCTTGCCGAGGATGATCACGCCGGTCGGGCACCGGTCGACGCAGAGCGCGCAGCGAGTGCAGACGTCTTCGTCGACGATGAACACGACGTGGTCAGCCGGGTCTTCGCCGGGCTGATCGGTGTTGAGTGCGTCAGCCACCGTTTCCGGGCTGAGCATGTGGATGCACTTCCACGGACAGATGTCGACGCAGCCCTCGCACATGATGCATTCGGACTGGTCGATGTGCAGGAACTGCTTGGGCTTGACGGCGGACGCCAGCTCGTCCGGCGACACCTCGCGCAAGGTGTAGTCGCCGGAAAAAACGGGGAGCGGTGGGTTTGCGTCGGTACGAGGCATCCGGCGTTAGACCTTTCGCACCAGTGGGCGGCCGTAGGGCGAAACGGGCACGACCTCGGCGCTCTTCTGGCCGCGGGTTTGTGCCTTGACCCAGAGCTTGCCGTGGGCGACAAGACCGATCACGTAGATGTTCGAGACGAGGATGTCTCGCACGGTCTGCTCGTTCACAAGCAGGCGACCCCGTCCGAAGAACGTGACGCCGTTTGCGAACAGGTCGTGCTTGCCGCTGATCGGCCAGAACTTGATGTGCCAGAGCGGCCCGGTGGGGATACCGAACGTGTCGGAGCGCCAGCCGAAGTCCTTGTCGCACATCGTGATGAATTGGTGGGGAACGATGGCGTAAGTGAGCAGCAAGATCGCCCATACGTAGGTGGCGCCGCCGTAGGCCTCGCCCCATGTGAGCTTCTGATCGCGAGGGCGACGGTTGAGGTAGACGAACGCGAGGACGATCAGCCCAACGTCAACGATTACCGAGGCAAGAAAGGCAATCACGGCGGGGCGTCCTCCTCTGCTGTTTTCTCGTGAATCCGTTCACAATGCTACTCCGCGCAGGTAGAAACGCCGTAGTCAGCGCAGCGGCGTGTTTAGCACGGCGCTCGCCGCGAGAGCATCTTCATCAAAGCCCTGTTTAGGCGGGTATTCGACCATGTTGGTGGGCGGCCGATTTGGGGCCTACATTGCGCTGTTCGCCCTAGTAAGTAGTCGCCCGCGGAGGCATACGTGGCCGAAGTACCTGAACACCTGCTCCAACGCTCAGCGGCACGGCGCGCCGCGCTCACGGGCGGAGAACCGCCGAGCGCGGCGGTAACACCGGCCGAGTCATCCGGCGGCGGCACCCCGGCCGCTGCGGCGGCCCCGGCTGCGGCACCGGCCAAGGTCACCCCCACCGAACCGGCCTTCGTCGAGCCGGTCAACAAGGCCGCCTTCGAGCGCATCGCCGAGGTGCGTAGACGCCGCATCCCGGCCTGGGCCATGGGGGTGCTGGCGATCGTGCCGTTGTGGGGAATCCTTTACGTGGGGGCGTTCGGCCCCCGTCCCGTCGAGGGCGAAGCGATCAGCGGGTCGAGCGTGTACGGCAGCACCTGTGCGTCGTGTCACGGCGGCACCGGTGCCGGCGGCGTCGGCCCCAAGTTGTCGGGCGGCGAAGCGGTGAAGACGTTCTCCGACGCCGGCGGCGGCCGTGACGCCCACATCCAGTGGGTCATCACCGGCTCGGGCGGCGTAAAGGGCAAGGGCTACGGCGACCCCGACCGCGAGGGCGGCCAGCACATCGCCACCACCGGCGGCATGCCCGCTTTCGGCGGCTCACTTTCGCAGGAAGAGATCGACGCCGTAGTCGACTACGAACGCGACGGGTTGTAGCCCCATGGACACCGACGTCTTGGTTGTCGGTGGGGGGCCGTCCGGAGCAGCAGCCGCGTACTGGCTCGCGGAAGCGGGTCACGACGTGGTCATGGTCGAACGCAAGCACTACCCGCGTGAAAAGACGTGCGGCGACGGCTTGACGCCGCGGTCGGTCCGCCAGCTCAACGACATGGGGTTGGCCGAGGCGCTCACGAAGCACCACCGCTTCGACGGCCTGCGGTCGTTGGCCTTCGGTCACACCCTCGAGATGCGCTGGCCCGACCATCCCGATTTTCCGCCCTACGGCTACGTGGTGACGCGCCACGACTTGGACCATCTCGTCGCCCAGCGGGCTGAAAAGGCGGGCGCGACGGTGCTCGACCAAACCGAGGCGACGGCGCCCATCGTCGAGTCGGGCCTAGTGCGGGGTGCGGTTGTGAAGCGCAAGGAGACGGGCGCGGTCGAAGAGATTCGGGCGCGCTACGTGGTGGTCGCCGACGGGTCACTGTCAAGGTTCGGCCGTGCGCTCGGCGTGTCCCGTAACAAGAGCTATCCGCAGGGCATGGCGATCCGCGGCTATTTCGAGAGCGAACGCCACGCCGAGCCGTGGATCGAAAGCCACCTCGACATCCGCGACTCGCAGGGCAACGTGTTGCCCGGGTATGGGTGGATCTTCCCCGTGGGTGACGGCCGCATCAACGTCGGCATCGGGCTGCTGTCCACCTTCCACCAATGGAAGGCGATCAACACCACGCATCTGATGAACGAGTTCGTGGGTCACCTGCAGCGCACGTCCACCTGGGGCGCGTCCCCCGAGACGTCAACCGGGCCGGCGACGGGTGGTCGCCTGCCGATGGCGTTCTCAGTCGGTCCGCAGGCCGGCCCGACCTGGTTGATCACGGGCGACGCCGGCGGCGCGATCAACCCTTTCAACGGTGAGGGCATCGCGTACGCGTACGAGACCGGCCGCATGGCCGCGGAAATCCTCGACGAGGCGCTGACTACGGGGTCGGGTCTGGTGCTGTCGGACTACGACCGGCGGCTGCAGGACGCGTATGGCCTCTATTACAAGGTCGCCCGGGCGTTCGTGCACATCATCGGGCGCCCCGAGTTGATGCGGCTCATGGTCGGCACCGGCATCCGCAGCCAGTCGCTGATGGAATGGGTGCTGCGCATCATGGCCAATCTGTTGCGCCCCGACGAGCTCGGCCCCGCCGAAGCTGCGTACAAAGCCGTAGCGGCGATCGCCCGCATGGCCCCCGCCGCATAAGCCGTCTCGGCGCCGCCTTACCGCCTCACCCCCTCTGCGTTCTGCGCCACCAAAGTCGCGGCGGCTTCAAGCGGTCGGCGCAACAAGTTCGGCGAGTAGGCGTGATGGTTTCATCCAGCCGAGGGTTTGTCGAGGACGGTTGTTGAGCTTGTAGGCCATGGCGTTGAGGTCGTTCTCGGTGTGGA
>JACCXE010000119.1 GCA_013697265.1 Actinomycetota bacterium
ACGTGGCCGGCGTCGTCGACCACCGACGAACGCACCGACGACGTGCCCACATCGACAACGAGAATGCGCGTCATTCTTTCCCGGGCGGGCACCCCGCGGGCCCACCATCCTCCCTTCCACTGGGGCCCCTCGCTGCGCTCGCCCCAGTGCGGGCCGTAGTCGGCCGCATGCCCTTGGCCGCGAGCACCCCGCCCAGGCATCCCAACGCCACGCCGATCTGCAACATGACGATCGCCGTGAGCACCGCGTTCAAAGTGAGGTGTCCGCGGATCAGCTGCACCGCGAACGCGCCCACGAACACCACGCCCAGCCCGAAGCCGGCGCTTGCCGCCCCGTGGGCCATCGGCGTGGCGGGCCGGTCTCGCGCGCCGACGTAGCCGCCGAAGGTCGCGCCGAACAACAACGCGGCTGCCAGCAACAACCAGGCCGGCGACGCCGAGTCGCCAGAGGCGGCGACCGCGGCGATCACATAGGCCGGCACCACGAACATCAACACCCCCGCCGCGCCGCGCCGCACCGCAACGCGGTCGAGAATTACCGCCACGGCACCTGACCCCAAGGCGTGTCGGCGAAGAACTTGCCCGGGTTGAGGATGCCGTTGGGGTCAAGGGCGTGCTTCACCGATGCCAGCAGATCGAATGCGGGCTGACCCATCGCGTTCACCAGGAACCGGCCGCGATTGAGGCCGACGCCGTGGTGATGCGAGAGCGCGCCGCCGTGGGCGAGCACTGTGTTGGTCACGGTGTCCCAACCCCGGCGATACCAACCTTCGACATCGCCGCCCTCCGCCGCACCGGCCCAGGTGAAGTAGAGGCAGGCGCCGTCGGTGTAGGCGTGGCTTTGGTGCGACGTGCAGGCAATCGTGCCCGGCACCGCGTCCATCGCCGCTATCACTGCGTCGTAGATCGTGGGCAGGTCGCGCCAGCGCCCCGAGATCTCGGTGGTGTCGACCACGATGCCGCCCCGCACCGTCTTCTCGAGCCCGGCGACGTCGTTGCGCGATTCCAGCCAGTGATCGAGCAGGTGCGGGTCGAGAACCTCGGCGCTCGCGCATGCGTCGGCGATCACCTTGAGGTTGGCGTCGACCAACGCCTGGTCGGCTTCGTCGAGCACCAGCAATACGCTCTGGCCCCGAGGCGTGTCGAAATGGCGGCGGCTCTCACGCGCGTCATACAGGCGCAGTACCGCGGGGTTGGCGTCGGCCCGCAGAATCAGGCGGCACGCTTCGAGGCCGGCCGCGAACGAGTCGAACCCGTAGGCGGCGCGTCCCGTGCCGGTGGGAGCGGGATGGGCGCGGAACTGCGCTTCGGTGATCACGCCGAGCGTGCCCTCGCTGCCCACGAACAACTGGTTGAGGTCGGGCCCGACGGCTTGGCGCGGGCCCCGCCCGCCGGTGTGCACGACGGTGCCGTCGGCGAGTACGACTTCGAGGCCGCGCACGATGTCTTCGATCTTGCCGTAGCGCGTCGAATACTGGCCGGCGCCCCGGCACGCGACCCAGCCGCCGACGGTGGACAGCGCGATCGACTGGGGCCAGTGCCCGCACGTCAACCCGAATTGCGCCCGCATGTCGTCTTCGAACACGTCGCCGAACGTTCCGGCCTTCACGTTGACCAACAGTGACGCGTCGTCGACGTCGACGATGCCCTTCATGCCGGTCATGTCGAGCCCGACGCCGCCGAAGACGGGCACCGATGCGCCGCACACGCCGCTGCGCCCGGCCACGGGGGTGACGGGGAGGTGCGCGTCGTTGCAGATGCGCAGCACGGCGGCGACTTCGTCAGTCGAGTTCGGCGTGCACAGCGCGCTAGCCCGCGCTGGGGTCTCGCCGTTCATGGCCCAGTGCATGGCCAGGGGCCACCAGTCCCGCCCGGCCTCGGCCGTGTCGCCCGCGTCGACCGACACCGCCGAGCACGAGTCGCGCAGCCGGGCCAGCACGTCGTCGGCAACTTCAACCCCGCCCGCGAAGTGTTCCGACACCGACGACGGGTCTTTCGGAAATTCGATGGGAGAAGTGGGCGCCCCGCGGTTGGTCATGTCCTGGCCATCTCCTTGAACGCCTGTACCTGCGCGTTCGTGTCGGTTTCGGACCAGCCAAGTTCAGGGGCGATCAGTTCCGCAACTGATTGCGCCGCGTCAAGCGTGGCGT
>JACCXE010000134.1 GCA_013697265.1 Actinomycetota bacterium
GCCAGCCCGCTGCCGATTTCGGTCGGGAAGCTGAACAAATCGAGTTCGGCGCCCAGCTTGCGGTGGTCGCGCTTCTCCGCTTCCTCCAAGCGCACGAGGTGTTCCGCGAGCGCCTTCTTCGACTCCCACGCGGTGCCATAGATGCGCTGAAGCTGTTGGTTGTGTTCGTCGCCGCGCCAGTAGGCCCCGGCCACCCGCATCAGCTTGAACTGACCGAGCTTGCCGGTGGACGGGACGTGTGGGCCCCGGCACAGGTCGACGAACGAGTCACCGTTGCGATAGCTGGTGACCACTCCGTCGCCGGCGCCTTCGGCCGCGTCGACGCCCTGGATGATCTCGCGCTTGTAGGGCTGATCGGCGAAAAGGGCGAGGCCTTCTTCGATGGTGTGCTCGGCGCGGACGAAGGGCTGGTCGGACTTCACGATCACGCGCATGCGCTCTTCGATACGGGCCAGGTCGTCTTCGATGAAGTGGACACCGCCCGGCAATTCGAAGTCGTAATAAAACCCGTCGGAGATGGACGGGCCGATAGCGAACTTCGCCCCCGGCCACAGCTGGGTGACTGCTTGGGCCAGAACGTGCGCGGTCGAGTGCCGCAACACATGACGGCCTTCTTCGGTGCTGGCGGTGATTATCGCCACCGACGCACCGTCGGTCAGGGGCACGCTGAGATCGACTTCTTCGCCGTCGACCACGGCGGCCACCGCATCCTTGGCGAGGCGCTGACCGATGGAGGCGGCGAGGTCGGCCGTCGTCGTGTCCTTCTCCAGAGACTTTTGTGAGCCATCTGGGAGAGTGACGGTGATCTGGTCAGCCATCGCCCAAGATTACGGGCGCGACCCGCGAACGCCGAACCGATTACCTAGCCGCGGCGCAACGCGCCGATCAGTTCCCCCGTCGTCAGGCCGAGCACGGCGAGCGACTTGTCCACCACATAGTCCGAATTGCCCGGCCGCACGATGTCGGCGCCCATGGCTTTGAAGAAGTCGAAGGGCGCGGCCTTGCCCTTGAGAACGGCGAGTTCCGCGACGAGCGACTTCGAGTCGCGGTAGGCCCGGACGATGTCGGTTTGGCTACCGGCTCCGAACTGGTCGTTGCGCGGAGGCGTGTCGTTCAACTGCGGCGTCGGCGCCTCGGGCTTGGGCAGGCCGGTGGCGATCCAGTCCGCCAAGCCCTCCTGCGCCCACGCCGGCGTGTATGGCCCGGTGTAGGCGGCACCGGCGGCGTGAACGAACTCGTGCACCAACGTCTCGGTTTGTTGCGCGGTGCCGTAGCGGGACAGGTTGGTGTCCTGCACGTAGAGCCGGGGCACGGTGGCTCGGAGCGACTCGGGGTCGAAGGCGTAGCTGATGAAGGCCACGAATTTCTTCACGTCAATTGTCGCTTGGATGATCGTGGCCAGTTCGTCGGGCGAGCTCGGCACGAAGCCGACCAGGCGACCGGGCCAGGGCAGCGTCCAACGCTGGGCGATAGTGCGCAACGCGTTCTCGGCGCTCGCGGCCAGCGCCTGCCCTCGATCACGATTTTCCGGATGCACGATCAGCATCACGTGCGGGGTTTGGAGCGTAACGACCGGAGCCAGATCCCACATCGACTCGGTCGGCTCGAGGCCGAGGTCGGTGACGTCGTCGTTACCGCCGACGTACCACTTGCCGTCGCGCTGCACATAGGTCCACCACATGTCGTCGAGGCCGGGCGCGTCGGCGTCGAGCGTGAACTGCAACGCCCGGATGGTCTGCGGGAGATACACAGTCGCGCCGCCGTATTCGCTGCGGCTGACGGCGCGGGTGAGGTCGCCGATCAGGTCGACGCGGACGTCGTAGGACAACGACTGCACGGGCAGCGACGTCAGCCCGTCGAACGACTTGAGCTGCGCGTCGCGAAACGCCGCTGGTGCCTGCGGGTCGATCGTGTCGGCGAACGCGGCGCGATCACTTGCGACCTCGGCTTTAGCCCGCGCGGTGAGCAGGGTCTTCACCGCGTCGAGCGGTGACGCGGCCGCGGCCTGCGTAGGCGCGGTGAGCGTGGCGCTGATCGTGAGCGCGAGCAGCGCGGTGACCAGCGCCCGCCGGAGCACTACAGCGAGACGCCCAGCAGCTTCGCGGCGGTCGACACCCCGTGGCCCGCTTGGGCCGCCGTGTCGATCGCGGCAATCGCGCCGGGCGTGTCGAGGTCGTCGTCCAAGCACGCCCGCACGTCGTCACACGCGGCGTCGCCGTTGCCGTGCTCACGCCACGCCGCCAGCCGAGCGGTAGCGTCGGGCATCAACTGATCGTTCCAGTCCCACCCCGGGCGGTAGTGGTGGTTGAGCACGGCGAGGCGGATGGCGTTGGGCTCCCACTCTTTGCAGAGGTGTTCGGCGAACACGAGGTTGCCGAGCGACTTGCTCATCTTCTCGCCGTCGAGGCGCACCATGCCCACGTGCATCCAGTGCTTCACGAACGTGGAGCCGGTCGCGGCCTCAGACTGCGCCGCCTCGCACTCGTGGTGGGGAAAAATTAGGTCGGAACCGCCGCCGTGCAGGTCGATGGTTTCGCCCAGCTCGCGCATGGCCAGCGCCGAGCACTCGATGTGCCAGCCCGGCCGCCCCCGTCCCCAGAGCGATTCCCACCACGGCTCGTCGTCGGCCGAGGGCTGCCACAGCACGAAGTCGAGCGGGTCTTTCTTGTTGGGATCGTCGACGTTGCCGCCCCGTTCACGCGCGTACTCGAGCATCTGGTCGCGCGAGTAGTGGCTGACCTCGCCGAACTGGGGCCAACTACCGACCGAGAAGTACACGGCGCCGCCCGTCTGGTAGGCGTGGCCCGAGTCGAGCACCATCCCGATGAAGCCAAGGATGTCGGGGATGGCCGACGTTGCTCGCGGCTCGGAGAAACTGGGCAGCAGGCCGAGCGCCTCCATGGATGCGTCGAACTTCGCGATCTCCTCAGCGGCAAGGTCGAGGTAGTACACGCCGACCTCGCGTGCCTTGCGCAGAATGTCGTCGTCGACGTCGGTGACGTTGCGCACGCACTGGGTGTCATGGCCGAGGTCGCGCAGCCGACGCTGCAACACGTCGTACGCGAGATACGCCGCCACGTGGCCGATGTGGGCCGAGTCGTACGGCGTGATGCCGCACGTGTACATCTTCACCGTCGGGTCGGGCGTGAAGTCGACAACGGCCTGACGGGCCGTGTCGTATAGCTTCATCGAGCCCGCCGGCTCAGGAAGCAACGCACTACGCGTCGATGCCGGTGAGGCGCACCGCGGCCCGCGTCTTGTAGCGGACGTTCAGCTGGAGGATCACCGCCGCGAACGCTTCGATGGCCAGTGCGTTCGACAAACGGCCCGAGTCGAGCGCTCGACACCCCGGAATCAGTCGCACGATCTCGGTGGTGGCCTCGATCGCCGACTTGTGGTCCGAACAGATCAGCACGTCGCTCTCGACGGGATGGTCGATGTCGGCGAGCTCGCGAGCCGGCAGGTGATGAAACGCGGCCGCCACCTGCGACGCCGGCAGCACGGCCTGCACCGACGCTGCGACCGATCCGCGCGGTGGCACCAGCGGCTGAAACTCGTCGCCGACCTTGGCCAGCGCGTTGGCCATCGAGATCACGACCTTGCCCGCAAGTTGGTTGGCCACGCTCTGCGCCGTAACCGCGGTCGCGTCCCACGGGGTGGCCAGAACCACGATGTCGGCCGACGCGGCGCGCTTGTTATCGCCGCCGTCGAGCAACAGGCTCCGGTCTGGCCACTTCTTGAGGAGTTCCTCGACCTTGTCGTCGGCCCGATCTTTCGTCCGCGAGCCGATCGTCACTTCGAGGCCAACCGAGGCCAGACGAACCGCCAACCCCGAACCGGCGGGACCGGTTCCACCAAGTACGCCCACATGCATGGCGTCAGCCTGCCACGCGAACCGCGGTAGCGATGCTCCATGGTCAGGCGGGATGGCCGGGGTCGATGCCGCGAGCCTCACCAAACTGGAGATTCTCGACCGGCGCCGCGCGTGCCGCCACCGGCTCGAGCACGTGGCCGAGGTGGTCGCCCAGCTCGACGCGCTCGATGATGCGCCCCACGAACCACGCATCGACGCCGTCGAGGATCGGCACGCCCTGAGGACCGTCGTGCCACTGGCATTGGGCGAATTTGTCGGTGACGTCGTCCGTCGTGCCGCCGAAGAGCTCAGCTAGTTCCTTCTCATCCCGGTCGAGCACGTGCACGCCCATGTGCGTGGCCCGCCCGGCTATCTCAAAGGTGTGATTCTTCACCGAGAGCGCGACGAGGAAGCGCAGCGGCTTGATGCTGCATTGCGTCGCGAACCCCACCAGACAGCCGGCGCGTTCGCTTCCGTCCGCGGTGGTAACGATGAAGAGCGGGTAGTCGAGTTCGCCCATGAGCCGGTCGAACTCGCTCGTGACGTCGGAAGCCTTCGAGTCTGGAGACACGAACTCTCTTACCCGTTTAAGGCGAGTTTGCGATGTACTTCGGGTTGGCGACGGTGAGCTTGTCCCGCACCGCGGCGCGTACCACCGCCACAACATCAGCGAGCCGGTCGTCCAACGCGCCGGACGCGATCGCGGCGGACAACTCTTTTTCCGACGCAATGCCTAGGGTCGCCAACCGTTCGGCGTGCGCGTCGGCCTGTTCGACACCAACGGTCAACTCGCGCTGGACCATGTTCAGCACGTTGATCGCCACGCGGGTGTGGAACTGCACGCGCCCCTCGGTCGCGGTCATCACGTCCCGCTCGAGGAATTCGCGCACCGCCTCGACGAGCTCGGAGGCGGTCGGTACGTCATGGACGTCGTCGGTCATGACGGCCACCCGGCGGCATCGAAGTTGCCCAACAAGTCCCACTCCGTTTCGCAGACGCGCCGCCCGATCGCCGCGAGTTCCACCGACCGAACTGCGCCGCTGCGGTGCGTCGCAGCCTGCGCGATGCAGATCACACCCCACGAGAGGTTGGCGGCCGCCTCCCACCAGTTCAACGCGGCGCGGTCCACTTCGACGCCCGACGCCGCCTCGTATCCGGCCACTAGGTCGTCATAAGTCCCGAACCCGCCAACGGGCAAGAGGCCCCCGAAGCGCCACGCGTTCGCGCACAGCCATCCCAGGTCTTCGATCGGATCGCCGATGTGGGCCAACTCCCAGTCGAGAACGGAACGCACACCTTCGGGCCCCACGATCAGGTTGCCGTTGCGAAAGTCGCCATGCACGAGCGTGCGCCGCGTGGTGGACGGGCGACGCGCCCGCAGCCACTTCAACGCGAGGTCAAACGTCGGGTGCGGCTCGTCGAACATCGCGTAAACGCCGGCGTACTTTTCGAGCGGGTCGTCGTCGGGCAGACCACCCGTGGCGTCGGTTGGGATCGAGTGGATCGCAGCGAGGATCTCGCCGCACTGGCGCGCCATGAGCGGACGCGCATCGGCGTACTCGTCGTCGCGCAGGATGCGACGAGCGATCGTCTCGCCTTCGACGTGGTTCATCACAATGTAGGGCGCGCCAACCCCGTCGCCACCGTCGCCGCTGGCGACCACATCGGGCACCGGCACGCCTGCGGCGCGCGCGGCGCGCAACAGGTCGGCCTCGCGGGCCAGCCCGCCGGCCACGGCACCGGGCGGGTCTTTGCGCAGGATCAGCGCACGTCCGTCGGCGCTGAACGACAACGTCTCGCGACTGGCGCCGCCGGAAAGGCGACGCAGGCCGTCGATCCCCTTCACGTCGAGGATCGTCGCCAGCGCGTCGGCGAGCGGTTCGGTGCTCAGCAGTAGGTCCGGAGGGTGCCGTAGGGGTTCACGGCTGCACCGTTGCCCGGGTGAATCTCGAAATGCAAATGCGCCGGCCCGCCGCGTGCGTTGCCCGAGGTGCCGACGTAGCCGACCACTTGACCCTGCGCGACGCGACCCGCGGCGCCGAAACGGCTGAGGTGGGCGCCGTAGTAGGTGTTGCCGTCGACGCCGTGCAAGAAGTAGCCCTTGCCGCCAAGGCCGCGGTCGTGCTGCACAACGGTGCCGGCGACCGAAGCAACGATCGGCGTGCCCGACGGGGACAACATGTCCGTGCCCTTGTGCCGGCGGCCACCCGAGCGCGGTTGGCCCCAGTCGTTGGTGAACGCGCGCGCGCCCTGTACCGGGCAGACCCAAGCACCGGTGGCCAGAACCCGCAGGCCCGACTTTTGTGCCTTCATCGCCTTGCCCAGGCTGATGAGCTGCGCCATGACGGCGGCGCGCTGGGCGCGCTGCCTCGATACGGCGGCCTCGCGATCGCGCATGCGTGCTTCGAGCGCGCGCTGCGTTACCGACTCGTCCTGAAGCAAGATCCGGTACGCGTCGAGCTTGTCAACCGAGCCCAACGCGACCGTGCGGGCCAGGTAATGGGTGCGTGCTAGCCGGGCGGGGTCGTCGACCAGGGCGTAAGTGGCGCCGCCGCCGGACTGGTATTCACGAATCGCGTAGTCGCGCAGATTCGTCTGGAGTTCGTCGAGCTTTTTGCGGTTCGCCGTCGACTGGGCCCGGAATCGCGCCACGTCGGCTTTGGCCTTGTTCGATTCGTCGATTGCCTGGTTCAGTTTGGCCGCCGCCGCGTTGGCCGCCTTTTGCGCGGTAGCGATTTTCTGGTCGACGGGCGGAGCCTTGGCGCTCGCAGGCTCGGCCAGACCGACGACCGCGACCGAGGCGACCAGCACTACAACCGCAGTCAGGCGAAAGCCCCTCGCAACCACGCGCGGAGAGCCTAACGACCCGGAAATAGAAAAGGCCGGGCCGTCCCGGCCTTCTCACACGAGAGTGAGTGGAACTAAAGCTGCAGTGACTTGATCTCGAGGAACTCTTCGAGGCCGAACGTGCCGGCTTCGCGGCCGAGGCCGGACTGCTTGTAGCCGCCGAACGGAGCGGCGAGGTTGAACGAGCCCCCGTTGACCTCGACCTGGCCGGTGCGGATCTGGCGGGCGACGCGCTTGGCCCGCTCGGGGTCACCGGACCACACACCGCCGGCGAGGCCGTAGATGGTGTCGTTGGCGATTTCGATCGCTTCTTCTTCGGTGTCGTAGGCGATGATCGACAGCACGGGACCAAAGATCTCTTCCTGCGCGATCGTCATGTCGTTCGTGACGTTTGAGAAGACAGTCGGTTGCACGTAGTAGCCCTTGTCGAGGCCTTCGGGCGCCTCGGCGCCACCCGTGAGCAGCGTCGCGCCCTCTTCGACACCCTTGTTGATGTAGTCGCGGACACGGTCGCGCTGCGCGGCGGACACGAGGGGGCCGAGGTTGGCCTCCCCACCGAACGGGTCGCCGGGCGTGAACGCCTCGGCGGTCGCGACAGCGATCTGCTCGGCTTCGGCGAGCTTGTCTCGCGGCACCAGCATGCGGGTGAGCGCGGAGCAGGTCTGGCCGGAGTTGAGGAACGCCTTGCCGACGCCGTCGGCAACGGCAGTAGCGAGGTCGGCGTCGTCGAGGATGATGTTGGCCGACTTGCCGCCGAGTTCGAGCGCGACGCGGGCGACGCGCTGCGAGGCGAGTTCGGCGACGCGCTTGCCGGCGCGGGTGGAGCCGGTGAAGGAGATCATGTCGACGTCTTTGTGCGCCGCGATCGCTTCGCCGACAACAGGGCCGACGCCGGTGACGAGGTTGAACACGCCGGCGGGCAGGCCGACTTCGTCGATGATCTCGGCGAGGATGAACGCGTTGAGCGGTGCCACTTCCGACGGCTTCAACACCACGGTGCAGCCGGCGGCGAGCGCTGGGGCGACCTTCAGCGTGATCTGGTGCAGCGGGTAGTTCCACGGCGTGATCGCGCCGACAACGCCGACGGGCTCACGCACGATCAGTGAACTGCCGACCTGCGTCTCGAACTCGAAGGTGTCGAGTAGGCCGCCGATGGCGCCCCAGTTGGCTGCGGGCAGACCGGCCTGGATGAGCATCGACAGATTGAGCGGCATGCCGACCTCGCCGGCCACGGTCTGTGCGATCTCGGCCATGCGCGCTCCTAGGCCTTCGGTGATGCGCTGGATGTACTTGCCGCGCTCTTCGATCGGCGTCTGCGACCACGCCGGGAAGGCGGCCTTGGCCGCGGCGACTGCCTTGTCGACGTCGTCAGCGGTGCCCTCGGGGATGGTGCCCATGACCTCTTCGGTCGATGAATTGATGACCTCGAGCGTTCCCGTCCCCGTGGACGGCACCCACGCCCCGTCTACGTAAATCTTGTCCCGAACCTGCATGTTGAAACTCCTCTCGTATGGACAACAACGTTATCGGCACTGGCGGTAGCCTGCGTTTCGTGCTTCCGGCTGAACGCGACGAACGACTCCAACGCATGGCGCGCGTCGCGTTTGTCGCGCACGCGCGCACCTATGTGGTCGTAAATGGCTTCCTCATCGGCGTTTGGGCGCTTGCGGGCTTTGGCCCCTTCTGGCCGGCCTGGGTGATCTTGAGCTGGGGACTTGCGCTCGTGCTGCACAGCATGGCCACCTTCAGCCGCAACTCCCATTAGGCCCGGCGGTTTCGCGATCTCTGCCGCCGAACTTGGCACCGCGCCTACCCCCGTCGTGAACGCGACCTCAAGTGATCGCGATGTCGCCGGGACATCGCGACTGCCGACTGCTCTTGGCGTCATCGGGGTCGCGGCCGGCGTCGGCGCAATCGTCCTGGCCATTCTCGAACGCAGCCGCACCGGCCAGCCGTCGTTGGCTGAGCAGATCGTCACGTCGGTCACCTCGATCGGCATGGTGAGCATCGGAGGGCTTCTCGCCACCCGTCGTAGGGACAGTCCTCTCGGCTGGATCATCATCGCTATCGGTCTCGAGACCGTTGCCTCACAGCTGAGCTACCGCTTTGGTCTGCACTACCTGTTGGCGCCGGGCGCGTCGCCGCCGCGTCCCGCGAGCACGAGCACGACCGAGCATCTAGAGGACACACTCGACACTGTCCTTGCGACGATGCTGTTTGTTCTCTTTCCCAACGGGCGCCCGCCAACGCCCCGGTGGCGGTTGCTCATCTACAGCTCACTCACCATTGGCGTGGTCTCGATAGTTGCGCGGTGGCTTGTGCCGGGCCCACTCGGAGATCTGCCCGGCGTGACAAACCCATTTGGTGTGTCCGCGCTCGCGACGGTTGCCCAGGGCGTGCGAGACGCGTCGGTGCCCATCCTGAATGTGCTGTTTCTTGTGGCCGTGGCGTCGCTCGTAACGCGTTGGCGCCGGGCCATTGGCATCGAGCGGCAGCAGATCAAGGTGGTCGCCGGCGCGGCGTCGGTGCTCGTGGTGTTCTTGGTTCTCGGCAACCTCGCGGATGCCGGAGCGCTCGGAGCGGGCCTCGCACCCTTGGGACACGGGTTTTTCTTCGCGGTTCTCGTTCTGCCGACGGCCGTCACGGTCGCGGTGTTGCGATACCGCCTGCACGACATCGACTTCGTAATTTCGCGGGCCCTCGTTTTCGCCGCGCTCGCCGCGTTCGTCTCCGCCGTGTACGTGACGATCGTCGTCGGCTTCGGCCAGCTGCTCTCGGTGAACGGCAGTCGCAATGTCGTGCTTTCGATCGCGGCCACCGCGGTAACCGCGATCGCGTTCCAGCCCGCGCGCGAGCGTGCGCAAAGGTTGGCGAACCGCCTCGTCTACGGCGAACGCGCCACGCCCTACGAAGTGCTCAGCAGCCTCGCAGCGCGCCTCGGCGATCAAGTCACGCCGGACGAGCAGTTGCGGAGAGTCGCCGAACTTCTGGCCAGCGGCACGGGTGGCAACGCCACGGTGTGGCTGCGTGTCGGACGAGAGCTGCGACCGGTCGCAACATGGCCGGCGACCGCGCCCCTCGCCGCGACGGCGCTCGACGAGGATGCTTCACCCGATTTCGGTCACGTAGATCGCGCCGTGCCGGTCTCGTACCACGACGAGACCTTGGGATTTCTCACGCTGTCCAAACCGGCGGCGGAGCCGATGTCGCCGACCGACGACAAGCTGATGGGCGATCTCGCCGGACAGACCGGTCTGCTTTTGCGCAACGCTCGGCTCAGCGCGGAACTGCTCGAGCGGCTCGAGCAGCTTCGTGCGTCGCGCCAGCGCCTCGTCGCCGCTCAGGACGAGGAGAGACGCCGCCTCGAGCGTGACCTTCATGACGGTGCTCAGCAACAGCTCGTCGCCCTGCGCATCAAGCTGAACCTGGCCAAGACCATCGCCGCGGAGGAGCACGCGCCCGAGACCGGCGACATGATCGGAACACTTGTCGGCGATGCGGACGATGCAGTGCAGACGTTGCGGGCGCTCGCGCACGGGATCTATCCGCCCCTTCTCGCCGCCGAGGGCCTGGCGACGGCGCTCCGATCACACGCAGCGAAAGCGGTGAACGACGTGAGCGTGACGGTTGGCGAGCTCGCTCGCTACGACCAGAACGTCGAAGCCGCCGTGTATTTTTGCTGCCTCGAAGCGCTCCAGAACATCACGAAGTACGCACCCGACGCCGACGTTGTGCTGGCCCTGGACGCGGCGGACGACCATCTGTTGTTCTCGGTTGCCGACAACGGCGCCGGCTTCGACCCCGCCGCGACCCGACGCGGAGCCGGCTTACAAAACATGGAGGATCGTCTCGACGCCATCCACGGCACGCTTACGGTCGAGTCGCAGGTGGGCGCGGGAACCACGATTCGTGGGCGCATTCTGGTCGTTGGCTTCGGCACGAACGACGGTGCCGGTTAGAGTCGCAGCGCTTCCAGGGCGTATGGCACAGTTGGTTAGCGCGCAGCCTTCACACGGCTGAGGTCACAGGTTCGAGTCCTGTTACGCCCACTCATTTGACCTGCGGTTT
>JACCXE010000139.1 GCA_013697265.1 Actinomycetota bacterium
GCGTAGCACCCACGCCGCCTCGTGTATTACGTCCAGGTATCGCTGCTCGGCATCATCTTCGGTAGCTACTACGCGCTCTCGGCCACGGGCATCGTCGTCACGTACCAGGCGACGGGTGTGTTCAACATCGCCCACTTCGCCATTGCGCTGCTCGCCGGATACCTGGGCTGGCAGCTCAGCGGGGTGATGGGCCTACCGCTCGTCGCCGTTGTGCCGCTCGTGTTGCTTATCTGCGGCCCCGGTTTGGGCTTGCTGCTCGAGCGAGTGGTCTTCCGGCCGTTGCAACGTCGCAAGGCCTCGAGTTCGGAAAAGCTGGTCGCCGCGCTCGGTGTGACCGTCGCGTTGCTCGCGTTCATCAATGCCGTGTGGGGCCCCGGCGTGCAGGGCACCAACAACGAGCCAGTGCCGCGCTTGTTCGGCCTGCACCCGTTCAGCTTCGGCTCGCTTACCTTCGACACCGAACAAGTGGGCTTCATGGCCACCACGATGGTCGTGGCCGTGTTGCTCTACCTGCTGTTCCAGCGCACGTTCCTGGGCGTGTCGATCCGGGCTGTGGTCGACCGGCGCGAGCTCGCGGAGCTGGCGGCGATCGACTCCAACCGGGTCTCGCAGGTGGCCTGGACGGTGGGCTGCACGTTGGCCGCAGTGACGGGGCTGATCATCACGCAGGGGTCGTTGGAGCCCACGAAGATCATCTTCTTCGGGATCGAAACGTTCTCGGTGGCGGTGGTCGCGCGGCTGGTCAGCGTTCCCCGCGCCATCCTCTACGGCTTCGCGCTCGGGTTGGGCCAGGCGTTGTTGCGGGCGTTCCATCCTTTCGGCGTGGATAACAACTGGGCCGAGACATACAGCGCGATCGTGCTCAACCTCTCCAGCATCCTGTTGTTCGGCGCACTCGTGGTGTTCCGCCGCCTCGACGAAGTCGGCGCGTCGGAGTCGAGCGGCCCGGGCCTCGTCAACGCGCAACTCGGCGGACGCCGCCTCACCAGCGCCGGAACCGTCGTCAGCGTGTTGTTCGCGCTCGGCGCGTTGACTGCGCCCTTCGCCCTCGGAGCCAACGACCTGCGCCTCGCGCAAGTGGTGATGGCGCTGATCGTGATCTTCACGTCGATCGTGTGCATCACCGGGTTCTCCGGCCACCTCACGCTCGGTCAGGCCTCGATCGCGGGCCTCGGCGCGTTCTTCACCGCGCGCGCCGCGAACGGGCTCAACGTGCCGGTGCTCGTGGCGATGCTCATCGGCGGCTCAGTGGCCATGGGCGCCGGCCTGCTGGCCGGCTACCCGGCACTGAAGCGCAAGGGTCTGTTCCTCGGCCTCACCACGCTCGGGTTGGCGTTGATCATCGATCGTTTCGTCTTCAACGCCCGCATGTTCAAGGGCGGTCCCGGCGGGCTCACCGTCGACCGCCCGAGTTTGTTCGGCCTCGACCTCACCAGCGACCGCGCTTTCTTCTTCTTCGAGCTCGTGGTGGTTGCGCTCACGCTCGTGCTCGCCCACAACTTGCGCAGCGGTCGTCTCGGCCGCGTACTTGCCGCCATGCGCGACTCTGAGACCGCGACCCAGTCGGTCGGCATCAACCTGCGTCGGGCCAAGCTGTTCGTATTCGCGGTGTCGTCGTTCATGGCCGGCATCGGTGGTGCACTGCTCGCACAGTCGAGCCGCAACTGGGACAACAACGCGTTCAACCCGGTGCTCGGGTTGTTTTGGTTCACGGCCGTTGTGGTGTGCGGCATCTCGAGCATCGGCGGCGGCGTGCTCGCCGCGGTGCTCTACGTCGCCATCCCCCGCCAGCTCAACCTCGACATCCAAAGCGCGATCGGCATCTTCGGTCTGGCGGCGGTCTTCCTCGGCCGGTTGCCGGGTGGCTTCATCGCCCAGCCCGCGCGCCTGGCCCAGCTGTTCCGCGGCCGGGTCGCAGAGCAGCTCGTGATCGCGCGCACGCCGCCACCGGTGCCGCCGCCGGCGCCCGCCGCATCGGATTTCGCCGACAAGGTCCTGAAGGAACAGGCGACGGCCCAGTGAGCGACACGTGCCTGCGGGCCGACAACATCACGGTCCGCTTCGGCGGGCTCACCGCAGTGTCCGACGCGTCGCTCGAAGTCGCGCCCGGCGCCGTCACCTCGCTGATCGGGCCGAACGGCGCCGGCAAAACCACCACGTTCAACGCGCTCACCGGTCTGATCACGCCCGATGAGGGCAAGGTGTTCCTCGGCGACCGCGACGTAACCGCGGAGCCCACCCACGAACGGGCCATGCACGGCATGGGCCGCACGTTCCAGCGCCTCGAGATCTTCACCGGGATGAGCGTGCGCGAGAACCTCCAGGTGGCGGCCGAGGCGGCGACGCCGGGCCGGACGTTCACCCGCATCTTCCGATTACGCAACCCGATCGAGCCCGAGGTCGAGGCCACGGTCGACGAGGTGCTCGACCTCGTGGGCATCAGCCACGTGCAGCACCGCGCCGCCGGCTCGCTGAGCACCGGCGTGCTACGCCTCGTCGAGCTGGGCCGGGCGTTGTGCACGGGCCCGTCGGTGTTGCTCCTCGACGAGCCCAGCAGTGGACTCGACGAGGAGGAAACCGACGCCATGCAGCGCGTGCTCAACGACGTGGCGGCCAAGGGCGTGGGCATCCTGCTCGTGGAGCACGACGTGGAGTTGGTGATGGCGTTGTCGCAGCAGATCTACGCCCTGGACTTCGGCCAGGTGATCGCGTCGGGCTCGCCGAGCGAAATTGCGAAGAACCAGAAGGTGCGCGAGTCCTACCTCGGCACGTCGGAAGAGGACGACTGATGACTCACGCGCTGGAACTGCGCAACGTGCGCGCCGGATACGGCCGCATCGAAGTGCTCCACGGCGTCAACATCGACGTACCCCGCGGCTCGGTCGTCGCGCTGCTCGGCCGCAACGGCATGGGCAAGACCACAACGCTGCGAGCGATCTCGGGCACGATCCCGGTGAACTCCGGGCAGATCCTGCTCGACGACCGTCGCATCGACGGACGCCGCGCGTCAGCGATCGCGGCGCGCGGACTCGTGCTCGTCCCCGAAGGTCGGGGCATTTTCCCCGGCATGACCGTGCGCGACAACCTCGCTATCGCACACCGCAGCGGGGGCAAACAAGCGGGCGCCTGGGATGATTTCGCCGCCAACGTCACCGGGGCGTTCCCCGTGCTCGGCGAGCGCATGGACCAACCGTCGGGGCTGCTGTCGGGCGGCGAGCAGCAAATGTTGGCGGTGAGCCGAGCGCTCGCCGGCGACCCGTCGGTGCTCATGTTCGACGAGCTGTCGATGGGCCTCGCGCCGATCATCGTGGATCAACTGATGGAGCGCGTCGGCGCGCTGCGCGCCGAGGGCCGCACCATCGTGCTCGTGGAGCAGTACCTGACCCACGCGCTGAAGCTCGCCGACGTGTGTTACGTCCTGGCCAAGGGCCAGGTCACGTGGGTCGGCGAGCCCGGCGAGCTGAAGCACATGCCGTCGGCCGCCTCATATTTGTCCGCCTAGGAGGCGAGCCCCCGAGCTAGTTGCCCTGCTCCAGCGCCGGCGCCGAGTACTGGATGGCGTCGGGATAGCAGAACGGGAACTTGTTGGTGGCGTTGGTCCAGCCGCCTTCGGAGTCTTGCCAGCGCGAGATCGTGAAGCAGTCTTCGACCTTGGTGGCCGACCGGTCGCCGCGACCCCAGTTGAGGCCGACGTCGATGCCATTGCCCTTGTACTTCACGAGGCCGGCGCGAGTGGGCGACGGCGTGTCGACGTATTCCTTCACCATTGTCGCCAGCATCCACGTTTCCAACGCCCACTGGTGCACGGGCAGGTTCGGCTGATACCGCTTGTAGGCCTGACGGAACTTGGCGATCTCGGGCACCGATGTCGCCTGGTAGTTCAGCGTCTGGCCGGGGATGTACACGAAGTTGCGGCACGTGTCGTTGTAGTTGTTGCCGACCGCGTCACCCATCGACACGATCGTTGACACCTTCGCCTTCACGCTGAACTTGCGGCGCTCCATCGCGTCGCACAGCTTGCGGTTGGCGCCGTCGTCCATGGCGTCGACGATGATCTCGGTGCCCTGGCGCTGCATGTCGGCCACGGCCTGATCGAAGCTCGGCGCGGCGAAGGACACCGCGTACTGCGTCACCTGGAAACCTTCGAGCTCCATGCCCTTGGCGAAGGCATTGCCCGCCTGCTTCGACTCGTCGATGTCGTAGGCGAACACCGCGGCCTTGGTGGTGTTGAGGTTCTGCTTGAACCAACGGTAGATGCCCGACGCGGACGTCAGCGTGCCATCAAAACCAGCCTTCTTGCCGTCACGCGGATAGCCGTTCGCGTACGAACTGAAGAACGTCGGGTAGCGGTAGTAGCTGTTGGTGATCGGGATGCCGATCACCGGGACCTGCTTGTCGGCGAGGTATTGCGCGGCACCACCGAAGCTGCGGGTGTTCACCCCGACCAACGCGAACACCTTGTCGCGTTCCACGAGTTGCTGCGCACACTGCAGGTCGCGGTTGCGGTCTTCGCGGTCGTCGCAGGTTTTTAGGATGACCTTGCGACCGCGGATCCCACCGCTGGCGTTTACCGCGGCGGCCCAGGCCCGCATGCCGCGGGCCGCGGGCGCGAACGCGTCGCCCAGCACGCCGTTCTCGGCCACGA
>JACCXE010000147.1 GCA_013697265.1 Actinomycetota bacterium
CCAGTCGTTCCGGCGTCGCCGCCCCGTCGGCCGTCGCGCCGCGGGTTAGCAATTTTCTCAACTAGTCCGAGTGGATCTCAACGGAGCCGAGAACGTAACTAGTCCGCAGAGCACCCAAAAACCCTCCGGACGGGCGATGGTAAACAACGCGCCCCAAGCCGATGATTAGGACATCGAAGACATTCTCTTGACCGGGGGGACAATCCCAATGCTCGAACTCCAGCGTTCCACTGCCCGTCGCATGATCGGACGCCACGTGCAGGTCGCATGTCTCGACGGACAAGTCGTTGATGGCCACCTCGACTGGTGCAGTGACTGCGAGATTGCCGTCGCCGACCACGCCGATCACTTCTTGATTCCGCTTACCAACGTCATTGGCATGGTTCGGCGGACTGCGTAAGCAACCTAGGAAACGGGCGGGTCCACAGTGCGGTGGAGCCGCCCGTTTTTTGCGAAAGGGCTTTAGGCGACTTCGGTGGTCTTGAGCCAGCGTGCGGTAAGCGCCACGGCGCCGACGGCGACGATGACGGGCACGACGACGGAGGCAACGGGGCCGGCCGGATTCTTGGGCAACTCCAGGTCGCTGATGTGCTTTAGGAGCGAGTTGGCGTAGACGCCAACCGAGAGCTTGGCGGCGAAGCCGACACTTCGAGCCAGGAACCCCTCCCAAATGAGGATGTACGCGATGCCCCACACGAGAGCGCGCCGCACCTTGAACCCGAGGGCCAAGAACAACCCGGCGTAACCGAGGGTGGCCACTGCGCTGGCCGAAGCGGCGGCCGCGATCACGGTGCCGTCGCCGGAACCGACGAAGGCGGCGAGCGTGACCGGCACGACCACGAGCGGTAGCGCGGTGCCGATGCTGGCCAGGGCGGCGCCGACCGAGATCTGCCAACGCGCCACCGGGCGCAGCCAGAGGTACACGAGCGTGCGGTCGTCGACCAGGTCGCCCAATGCAGCCGACGCCAGCACCAGGCTGACCACCGGCGCGAGAACGCCCAAGCCGTAGCCGTCGATCATGTCGATCGTGTCGGGGGTGCGATTCGCTCCACTCGACGCCGAAATGAAGAAGCTGAAGATGATGACGATGACGCCGATCCCAAGCAGGAAGATGAGCCGACCCCGCGTCAACTGAATGCGGGCGATGAGCTTGGCGACGCGGGCGATCATTTCGAGCCCACCAGGTAACGAAACACGCTTTCGAGGTCGTCGTCGAGGGGCACGACTTCGATCAGACGCGCCTTGGTTTGCTTCGCGACCGCGGCGACGGAAAGGCGAAACGCGGCGACGTCGTTGGTGTCGACCACGATCGTGTTGCGGGTCAGCGTGACGCCCACGACACCGGCGTCGGCCATCAATCCGGAGGCGAGTTCGCGGGGCTTGTCGGTGACCACCCGCAGCTTGTGAGGCCGGTCGTCGATCAACTCACGTATGGCGTGGAAGTCGCCCTCGGCCAGCAAGCGACCCTTGCCCATCACCAGCACGCGCGACGCGAGGCGTTCCACCTCGTCGAGGACGTGGCTCGACACCACCACGGTGCGGCCTTCTTGTCCAAGATCGGTGAATAGCTCGATCATCGAACGGCGCTGGCGGGGGTCGAGGCCTTCGAGCGGCTCGTCGAGCACGAGAATTTGCGGGTCGTGCACCACCGCGGCGGCGACCTTCACCCGCTGGCGCATGCCCTGGGAATACGTGCGGACCGGCCGGCTGTCGTCGGGGTCGAGTTCGACGAGGCCCAGGGCGCGGCGAGCGGCGGCGTCGGCGTTTTTCACCTTCGACAACCCCGCGCTGAACGACACGAACTCTTGGGCCGACAGCACTTCGGGCACCACTTCCTGCTGGGGCACCAGGCCGAGGTGACGAAACACCTCAACGGGGCCCCGGGGGTCTTCGCCCAGCAGGCGCACGGTGCCCCGCGAGGGCGCGGCGAGGCCGCACAAGATTCGCATCACGGTGGACTTGCCCGCACCGTTCGGGCCTAGCAGCGCGGTGACGCCTTCGCCGATCGAGAAGGTGACGTCGCTGACTGCGACGACTCCGCCGAAGAACTTGGACACGCCGTCGAGCTGGATCACGGGAGTGGCGGCGTTGGTGTCGGTCATCGCGTTACCCGCAGGCGCGAGTAGCGGTACCACGCGATCGCGCCGCCCAGGATCGTCCAGAACGCGGTGCCGATCGCGAACGCGACGGCTGGCACTTCGTAGCCGCTTTCCGCAGTGATGTTGCCCTGGCCGAAGATGTGGAGCACGAGAGCGAACGCGGCGCTGTTGGTCGAGAAACCGAGGATCCAGCCGGGCAATTTCGCGACGTCGACCAGGATCGCGACAAATGTGCCAACCACTTGCGAGAAGAAGAAGATCCCGGCTGCGGCGAACGCCTTACGGTCCGTGAGGCTGCTCGCGGCCACAGAAAAGCCGGTGAAGAACGCGGACAGGATCAGGCCCGACGCGGCGATACGTCCGAGCGTGGACAGGAAACCGCCGAGGCCGTGCGGCCCCGCGTTTTGGGCCGACAGGCCGATCAAGTAGAGCAACGGGGGGCCGAGCGTTACGAGCAACAAGGCGGTGAACACCGCGGCCGCTTTGGCTGCGATGTAGCGGCTGCGGGTGAGCGGCGTGGCCAGGTAGAGGCTGAGGATGCCGTTGCGCCGGTCGGGGCAAAGCGCTTCGGGGGCAA
>JACCXE010000152.1 GCA_013697265.1 Actinomycetota bacterium
GCGTGGCCCTCGTCGGCCACCCCGGACACGCCGTCGGTGCTCGGGTTGGCCATCTCGAACTCAGCGTTCGCGTCGCGAACCGAGAGGCCGACGGGGTCGACGCAGCCCAGGTTGGCCCCAGTTGACACTGCCTAGGCCTCCGCAGCCAGGCGCCGGAAGACCATGCCCGTGCGGGGCTTGGGCCAAAAGAACGTGGTCTTGGGCGGCATGCGGTCGCCGCCGTGTGACACAGCTGCGATTTGTTCGACGGTGGCGGGTCGCAACAACACCGCGACGGTGGCCTCGCCGGCCGCGACCGCGTCGGCGCACTCGTGCCAGCCGTGCTGGTACACGACCGTGGCGTCGGGCATTTCGGCGATAGCGACGTCGAGTCGGCTGCTGTCGAGGTCCATGTCGGCCGACTCGATGGTCACGCCGGTGGGCGGCGCGAGCCAAGTGCCCTCCGCGGTGAGCACTGCGAGGCCTCCGGCGGCGACCATGCGCTCGCCGATGCCATTGTCGACGGAATCGGTCGGGAGGAATACGAAGTGGCGCTCAAGCACTGCGAGCACGTCGGCCGCGGCCATCCCACTGATCAGGCGATGGATCGCGCCGACTGCGAGTTGCTCGTCGGCCAGTTCGACTGCGAGCGCGAGCACCAGGTCGTAGGGGGCCGGGCCTTGACCGTCGGTGAGTTGGCGCTCGAGGCGGTAGTTCTTCGCGACCTCGTAACGATGGTGGCCGTCGGCCACGAGCACGGGAGCGTCGGCGATCAGCTTGGTGACGTCGGCGACCCGGTCACTGGTGAGGCGCCACAGGCGGTGCTCGATGCCTTCGTCATCGACGGCTTCCATATCCGGGGGGCCCAGGTCGCTAATGGCGTCGGTCAGCGGGCTGGGCGTGAGCACCCAGATGGGCGACGTGTTGGTTTCGGTGGCTCGCAGCAACTCGAGACGGTCGGTCTTGGCCTTCTTGGTCGTTTGCTCGTGGGGCAACACGTCGCCCTCGGCGACGGCCAAAGCGCCGAACACGCCGCGGGTGCGGCGGGGCGTGCCGAACTCGTCGGTGCCCGCCATCTCGTAGGCGTAGAGCGACGGCTCGTCGAAGGCGAGCACGCCCTCGTCGATCCACTGGGCAAATCGCGCCGCCGCGGCTTCGTAGACGTCGCCGTCGGCACGGGCCATCTCGACGTGAATGGCGTTGAAAGGGCTGCGTTGTTCGAGCGCGGCCTGCTCGGCCGGACCGACCACGTCATACGGGGGGCAGATGACGTCTTGCAGCGAAACGCGGGCGAGCGCGTAGCGAAGACCGGGGAACGAAACGAACCGAGGCACGCCGCCTTGCCTAGCATCCTGCGGTCGTGACTTGGGCAATCGATCTGGACGGAGTGGTCTGGCTGGGGGACAGCCCTGTTCCCGGATCGGCCGCCGCAATTTCCCGGTTGCGCTCGAGCGGCACCCGGGTGGTGTTCATCACGAACAACTCGGCCCACGTGGTGACCGAGGTGGTGCGCAAGCTGCAGAACATGGGCATCCCCGCGACCGACGATGACGTCGCCACCTCAGCGCAGGCCGCGGCCACGCTCGTGAAGCCGGGCGAGACCGCGCTGATCTGCGCGGGCAGGGGCGTCGACGAGGCGTTGCAGCGCCGGGGCGTCAAGACCGTGCGGTCGGGCCGGGTCGATGCAGTCGTGGTCGGCTGGCACCGCGAATTCGACTACGACGGGCTCACTGCGGCGACGCGGGCGGTGCGCAACGGCGCCCGCCTGATTGGCACCAACGCCGACGCGACGTATCCGACCACCACCGGGCCGCTACCGGGGGGCGGCGCGCTGCTGGCGGCGGTCGCGTACGCATCGGGGGTCGAGCCCGAAGTCGCGGGCAAGCCGAACAAGGCGATGGTGCAACTCGTGCGTGAGCGTTTCGGGCCGATCGAGGTGATGGTGGGTGACCGCGCTGAGACCGACGGAACACTGGCTCACCGTTTGGGGGCGCGTTTCGCGCTGGTGTTGAGCGGTGTGACCGATACCGGGATGCTGCCGGTGGTGCCCGAACCGGCTGCGATTGCCACTGACCTGGCGGCATTGGTTCCGGGCTAAGAGTCAGACGAGTTGGACCGCGTCCGACGGTTCGCGGCGCTCGGGATCGGGCCGTGCGAGCTTCAGCACCAAGGCAACGATCACGCCGAACACGAAACCACCGACGTGGGCGGCCCAGGCCACGCCGGAAGACGCGTCGACGAAGAACTGGGACACGAACCAGAAGCCGAGGACGGCCCAGGCTGGAATCGGGCGGAAGAGGATGATCCCGAAAAAGATTGCGGTGTGCACCCTTGCCCGGGGATACAACACGAGGTACGCGCCCATTACCGACGCGATCGCGCCCGACGCGCCGACAACCGGGACGGTGCTGTTGGGGTCGAGGGCGACGTGGGCGAAGGTGGCCGCGAGTCCGCCCAGGAGATAGAAAGCCAAGTAGCCGACGAGGCCCATCCGGTCCTCGACGTTGTTACCAAAGACCCACAGGTAGAGCATGTTGCCGCCGAGGTGCAGCAAACCGGCGTGCAAGAACATGGACAACAGCAGCGCGAAGTAGACGTTCTTGTTCGGAAATCCTTCGGGCGAAGTGTCGTTCTTGGCGCAGGCCGCGGTGTCGCCGCCCTCGTACGTGGCTCGCAACTCGTTCACGGTGAGCGGGTGGCCTTGCAGGATCTCGCATGGGATCGCTGCGTGTTCGACGGTGAACGCGGCGTCGTCATCTGCGTTTTGGCTGGTGATCGACGCGCTACCGGAGGGTTGCACGAAGAAGTAGACGCCCACGCACGCGACGATTAGCAAGAGCGTGATGACCGCCGGGCGCGCAGTGGGGTTGTCGTCTTTCAACGGCAGCATGCGATACGCACGCTAGAGGACCATTTCTCTACGATGAACCGTTATGGCCGCATCAGACCCCTGGAAGCGCTACCTCGACGCCGGTATGGAACTCACGAACCTCACGCGTGATCGGGCTGAGAAGATCGTGAAGGAATTCGTGAAAGCGGGCGAGGTGCAACGCGAGCACGCACAACAACGAGTGGATGACCTGCTCGAGCGCAGCCGCAAGGCGAGCTCGGCGCTGGCCGAAACCGTGCGCGTCGAGGTGACGCGGCAGCTGACCGAACTCGGCCTCATCGCCACGAAGCCGGCGACCAAGGCGACGGCGACCGCCAAGACGGCGCCTGCCTCGTCCAAGAAGGCGGCAGGCGGGGCCAAGAAGGCCGCAACGAAGGCGGCCAGCGCGGCCAAAAAGGCAACGGGTTCGTCCTGAGCCCACGGCGTCGCCTCGACGGTGAACTGGTCCGCCGGGGGCTGGCCCTGTCAGCGGAGGCGGCCCAACAACTGATCGCGAACGGGGTCGTGCGCGTCCAAGGTGCGGTCGCCGACAATCCGTCGCGCTTGGTGGCTCCGGGCGACGCGCTACTGGTTGAGCCGCCGCCGTCTCGATTTGTGGGACGGGGCGGCGAAAAGCTCGATGCCGCGCTGGCAACGTTTGGCATTTCGGTCCAAGGCGCTCGCGCCGTCGACGTCGGCGCGTCGACCGGCGGCTTCACCGACTGCCTGCTGCAGCGGGGCGCGGCGTCCGTGGTGGCGCTCGACGTAGGTCACGGACAACTCGACGCCCGGCTGCGGGCGGACGCGCGCGTGATCGTCGTCGAACGGACTCACGTAAACGAGGCCGACGCGACCGGCTTGGGGGCGCCATTCGACATCGTGGTTGCCGACGTTTCGTTCATCTCGTTGACCTCTATCGCAAACGCGCTCGTGACCCGGCTGGCTGCGGACGGGGCGCCGATAGTCGTATTGGTCAAGCCGCAGTTCGAGGTTTCGAGAGCGGTCGCCTCGAAGGGAAAAGGTGTTGTCCGCGACCCGGCCGACCGCGCGGCCAGCGTCCAGCGCGTAGCCCGCGCCTTTGCGGCCCACGGA
>JACCXE010000163.1 GCA_013697265.1 Actinomycetota bacterium
CCTTCGGCGCGCCCGAGACAGTGCCGGCCGGCAGCGTCGCCCGCAACACATCGATCGGCGTGAGGCCAGGCTTCAGGTCGGCCGACACCTGCGAGGTGAGGTGCATCACGTGGCTGTATCGCTCGAGTGTGAATAGTTCGTCGACCTGTTCGGTGCCGAAGACTCCGACGCGGCCCACGTCGTTGCGGGCCAGGTCAACCAGCATGATGTGCTCGGCTCGCTCCTTGGGGTCTTCGCTCAGTTCGGCGGCCATGCGCTTGTCATCGACCTCGGTGCGACCGCGGCGACGGGTGCCGGCGATGGGCCGGCTGATGACACGACCGCCCAACAACTGCACCATGGGCTCGGGTGAACTACCGACAACGGTGATCTCAGGATGACGGATGAAGTACATGTAGGGCGACGGGTTGACCTGGCGCAGGCTGCGGTACATATCGAACGGGTCGGCGTCGAGGTCGAGGTCGAACCGCTGCGACAACACGACCTGGAAGATGTCTCCGGCGACGATGTGTTCTTTGGCCACGTTCACCATGTCGGTGAATCGCTCCTTGGTCACTGTGCGCGACACGTCGGGCAGCGGGTCGGTTTCACCGGGCGGATCAAACACGGGCTCGTCGATTGCGCGGGCGCCGGCGGCCAACATTTGCTCGACGCGGGCGACGGCCCCGTCGTAAGCGGCGTCGAGTTGCGCGTCGGTCATGTCGGGCGAAACGAAAGCGTTGGACAACAACACGACGCGCTGCTTCCAGTGATCGAACGCCGCGACCGAGCCGATTATGGACATCACCGCATCGGGCAGCCCCCGATCGTCTGGAGGGGCGTCGGGCAAATGCTCGACTTCGCGCACGACTTCGTAGCCGAGGTAGCCGACGATGCCGCCGTGCAACGGGGGCAGGTCGTCAAGCTGAGGCGACTGGTACGCGGCGAGCACCGCCTCGACCGCGGCGAGCATGCCCTGGTCGAGCGGAACGTGGGGCGGCAACGTGCCCTCCACCGTGATCAAGCCATCGCGGGAAACAAGCGTGGCCTGCGCGTCGCGCCCGACGAAGCTCCAGCGCCCCCAGCGTTCTCGGTCGACGGACTCGAAAAGGAACCCGGGATCGTCGCCGACGAGGCGGGCGAAGCCGGCCACGGGGGTTATTTGGTCGGCGAGTACTTCACGCCAAACGGGGACTACCGAGTGCTGCGCCGCGAGCGCGCGGAACTGCTCCCTACTCGGCTGCATCACCAAGGCTGCGATAGAAGCACGAGAAGTTCCCCGTGTGACACGCGCCGTTGCCTTCCTGCTCGACGGTGAACAGCAGCGTGTCGCCGTCGCAGTCGTACGACGCGGCGCGCACGTACTGCCGGTCACCCGACGTCTCGCCCTTGCACCAGTACTCCTGGCGGCTGCGGCTCCAGAACCACGTGCGACCCGTCTCGAGGGTCTTGCGCAGCGAGTCTTCGTTCATCCAAGCCAACATCAGCACCTGGCCGGTGCCGTGCTCTTGCACGATCGCGGGCACAAGCCCGTCGTCGTTGAACGTGACGTTCTCGAGGTCGCTCTCGCTGGCTTTGAACGGTGTCGCTTGCGGCATCTGCGAAAGATTAGAGGTACAACCCGGTCGCGCCCTCATAACGGTCGGCGGCGACCGCGTGGATGTCGCGTTCGCGCAGCAGGAGATATTCCTCGCCTTGCACCTCGACTTCGTAGCGGTCTTCCGGGCTGAACAGCACCTGATCGCCAGCTTTGATGGTGCGCACATGCGGACCGACCGCTTGCACCTCGGCCCACACCAGCCGCTTCGACACCTGCGCGGTGGCCGGGATCAGAATGCCGGCCCGGCTGCGGCGCTCGCCTTCGCTCAGCGGGATCTGCACGAGCACACGGTCAGCCAACATCGTGATCGCTTGCTTGGCGTCGTCAGGCACGGCGAACGAGGGTAATGGCGTTACGGCCGAACGGTCACACCGGCGTCGAGGAGCGCCTTCTTGGCCTCGCCGATGGTGACCTCGCCGAAATGGAAGATGCTGGCGGCAAGCACGGCGTCGGCCCCGCCTTCGACGGCACCCTCCACGAGGTGGCCGACGTGGCCAACGCCGCCGCTGGCGATCACGGGGATATCCACGGCCGCTACGACCCTTCGGATGAGGTCCAGATCAAAGCCGTCGCGGGTGCCGTCACGGTCCATCGACGTGAGCAGGATTTCGCCTGCGCCAAGTTCGGCGCACCGCACCGCCCACGCGACTGCGTCGAGACCGGTGTCGCTGCGCCCACCGTGGGTGAACACCTCGTAGCCCTCGGCGCCCATCGATCGGCTGCGGGCGTCGATCGCAACGACCACGCACTGCGAGCCGAACTCCGTCGCGATGCCGCGGATCAGACCCGGGTCCTTCACCGCGGCCGTGTTCACGCCCACCTTGTCGGCCCCGGCGCGCAACAGCTTTCGGGCGTCGTCGACCGAACGGACACCGCCGCCCACAGTCAACGGGATGAACACTTGCTCGGCCGTGCGGGCCACGACGTCGACCATGGTGTTGCGCTGATCCGACGACGCGGTGATGTCGAGGAAGGTCACTTCGTCGGCGCCTTCGGCGTCGTAGCGCGCCGCCAACTCGACCGGGTCGCCTGCGTCGCGCAGGCCAACGAAGTTCACGCCCTTCACCACGCGGCCGGCGTCGACGTCGAGGCACGGGATCACCCGCACTACCCGCACGCCGCCACTCCTTCGGCCACGCTGAACTTGCCTTCGTAGATGGCGCGGCCCGTGATCGCACCGGCCAGCCTGCGGCCGTTAACGTCGATTTCGGCCAGCGCCTTGAGATCGGCGAGCGACGCCACGCCGCCCGACGCGATCACGGGAACGTGGGTGAGCGTCACCGCTCGTTCGAGGCCTTCCAGGTCGGGGCCGGACAACTGTCCGTCGGTCGCGATATTCGTAACGATGAACGCGGCCACGGCGACGTCGGCGAAGTTCGCGATCACGTCGTCGACGCGCTGGTCGCTCTCCTCGAGCCAACCCCGCACCGCGATGCGTCCTTCGCGGTGGTCGAGGCCGATGGCGACGCGACCGGGGTAGGCGCGCACCAGGCGCTTGGCGGCGTCGGGGTCGCTGATCGCGAGCGAGCCGAGCACGACGCGGCGCACGCCGGCTTTGAGCGACGAGTCGTCGACCTGCCCCCCGCCGGCTTGCACGGGCACGTCAACCGCGGCGGCGATGTCCCTAATCGTTTGTGCGTTGAGTGGCCCATCGCCTTTGGCCGCGTCGAGGTCGACGACGTGGATCCACGGCGCGCCTTGCGCGGCGAAGTCCTTCGCCACCGCGATCGCGTCGTCGCCGTAATCAGTCTCGCGGTCGTAGTCACCTTGCGCGAGGCGCACGATGCGTCCGCCCCGCACGTCGATCGAGGGATAGAGATCCATCAGACCGCGGCGGACAGGTCGGCTTCGCAGCGGGTGGCGAACGCGCGCAGCAGCGCAAGACCGGCGGTGCTCGACTTCTCGGGATGGAACTGCGCGGCCCAAATGTTCTCGCGCTCGACGGCGGCCACCACTTCGCCGCCGTAGTCGCACACGCCGACGACGTCGGCGCTCATCGGTGCGGCGAACGAGTGCACGAAGTACACCCAGGGGTCGGCGCCGAGTGCGTCGAGCAGCGCCGAGGGCGCGGTGCGACCCGCGGGAGCGACAACGCGATTCCACTGCATCTGCGGGTGCTTCACCCCCGCGGGCAGGCGTGCCAAGTCGCCGGGCAGCACGCCGAGGCCACGGATGCCGGGCGATTCCTCCGAGCCTTCGTAAAGCAACTGCAAGCCGACGCAGACGGCGAGCAATGGCGTACCGGCGTCGACAGCGTCGAGCGCGGCGCAGTCAAGCCCGGTCGCCCGCAGCGCGTTCATGCACGCGCCGAACGCGCCGACACCGGGCAGCACTACGCCGTCGGCGCCGCGGGCGGCGGCCGCGTTTGTGACAAGTTCAGCGTCGGCGCCGACGTGCACCAGCGCCTTGTACACCGAGCCCAGGTTGCCGATGCCGTAGTCGAGAACGGCGATGCGGGTCACAGGGTGCCTTTGGTGGACGGAACGCCCGTCCCCTCTACCTGCACGGCGTCGCGCAGCGCGCGGGCCACGCCTTTGAAGCTGGCCTCGATGATGTGGTGGGTATTCCGACCGCTGCGGGTACGGATGTGCAGCGTGAACATGGCCGCCATCGCGAAGGCGCGCCAGAACTCTTCGGCCAGCTGTGGATCAAACCCGGGCATGCCGATGAGGTT
>JACCXE010000192.1 GCA_013697265.1 Actinomycetota bacterium
GGCGTGGTCGACCCCGACGACCGGCCCGACGCGGCTGCGCTCGCGGTGATGCTCGACTCGGTCGCCCGCCAACTCGACGCGCCGGCGCCGATCCCGATCACGCCCGTGCTCAACCTCGACGCCCGCACGCCGTCAGCTGCCGACCCCACCGAGATGGGTGTCACCGCCGCGGTGCCCTCGGTGGGCGCGCCGGCGGCAACCGCCGCGGTGCCGGTGGTGGGGCGCAAGAGCCGGCGCAACGTCGGCTTGGTCGTGGGCGCGTTGGCGCTGGTCGCCGCGATCGTGATGGGCGCGCTGTACGTCCCCATCCTGTTGAAGCCCGAACACGACGTGCCCGCGCTTAAGGACGACACGCTCGAACAAGCCGGTCTTGAACTGCAGCCGCTGAAGTTCAAACTTGCGTCGAAAGAGGCGTATTCGGACACGATCGCCGAAGGACAGGTCATCTCGCAGAGCCCGAACGCGGGGGAGTCGCTCCGCGAGGACGAAACCGTCACCGTCACCGTGTCGAAGGGACCGCCGCCGGTGCCGGTCCCGGCCCTCAAAGACCTCAACGAAGAGGCCGCAACCGCACAACTCAAGCAGGCCAACCTTAAGGTCGGCGCTATCGAGCGGCGCTATAGCGAAGACATTCCCAAAGGCACTGTCATTGACTGGAGTCCGAAGGACGAAGCGCGGAAGTTTTCCGAGATCGCGATCGCGCTGTCGAACGGCCCCGCGCCGCGCACCATTTCAGACTGGCGGGGCAAGACGTTCGACGAGGCCAAGGCCGCGTTCGAAAAGGTCGGGCTGAAGGCGAAGCGGGTTGAGGGCTATTCCGACACCTACGCCCCGGGCCAGATCATCAGTACGTCACCCGGGCCGGGGCAAAAGACCGAGCGGGGATCGACGGTGACGGTCACGGTTTCCATCGGTTCGGAAACCGTCGCGGTGCCCAACCTCACCGGCCGGACGGTGGAGGAGGCGACGGCCACTTTGCAGAGTGAGGGCCTCACCGTGGGCGGCGTGTTCGGGCCCGGCGGCAAGAACCGCAGGGTGTTCTTTACGTCACCCGGACAGGGCCAACGGGTCAAGCGCGGCACCGCTGTAAACCTCTACGTGCAGTAAGCCGGGCTGTCCATACCGACGAGTAGGGTGTCGGCCCTCAGCAACCGAGACTTGGGAGGGTTCGACACATGGGCGCACTAGAAGGACGCGTTGCCATCATCACCGGCGCGGGCGGCGGCATCGGCCGCGAGCACGCGCTCTTGTTCGCCAGCGAGGGCGCCAAGATCGTCGTAAACGACCTCGGCGGCGCCATCGACGGGTCGGGCGACGACCGCGGCGTGGCCCAGAAAGTGGCCGACGAGATCAAGGACATGGGCGGCGAAGCGGTCGCCAACACCGACAACATCGCGGACTGGGAAGGCGGCCAGCGCCTCGTCAACACCGCGATCGAGGCGTTCGGCGACCTGCACGTGCTCATCAACAACGCCGGCATCCTGCGGGACCGGGTTCTCGTGAACATGACCGAAGACGAGTGGGACGCCGTGATTCACGTCCATCTGAAGGGTCACTTCGTGCCCACCCGCTGGGCCGCCAACTACTGGCGTGAACAGACCAAAGCGGGCAAGACCGTCAGTGCGGCCATCGTGAACACATCGTCCACTTCGGGCTTGCTCGGCAACCCGGGGCAGACGAACTACGGGGCGGCCAAGGCCGGCATCGCCGCGTTCAGCAACATTTGCGCGCAGGAACTCGCCCGTTACGGGGTGCGCTCGAACGCGATCGCGCCGGCCGCCCGCACCCGCATGACCGAGGCGACGCCGGGCCTAGGAGACATCGTTAAAGCGCCGGAAGACGCGGCCAAGTTCGACGTGTGGGATCCGGCCAACATCAGCCCGCTCGTGGCCTACCTGTCGACCGCCGATTGTGCCCTTACGGGCAAGGTGTTCTTCGTCCAAGGCGCCAAAATCAGCCATATGACCGGCTGGACCATGGCCGAAACCTTCGACAACGACAGCGACCGCTGGACCATCGAAGCCCTAGCCACCGAACTGAAATCGCTCGGATAGAATCTACGGCCGCCATGGGGCGAGCGAAGCGAGGGGCCCCATGTTGCGGAGGAGGGCGGGCCTGCGGGGTGCCCGCCCGGGAAATGAAAACTTTTTCTCGAAATCTCGCGAGAAAACGTGGGGTTTCGGCGTTGGTGTCATGACAGAGCCCGAGAGGGTGACGTGTCGAGGCAGTGTTCCCCAGCCACTGCCGGTGCCGTCGCCCTCTCGGGCTTTGTCGCGTAAACACAGCACAGGTAGGTTCAACGCACTGTGCTGACGCGGGCGGAACGACTGACAACCAGCCCCCGTTACAAGTGGCTCGTGCTCTGGACGGTAATGGGCGGCCTGTTCTCCGTGAACGTCACCTTCACGATTTTGGCGGTCGCGCTGCCGCGGATCGCCAACGATTTCCACACGTCGCGTAATACCATGACGTGGGTCATCACCGGCCCGTTGCTGGCCTTCGGCGTGGCCGCGCCGTCGCTCGGCAAAGCGGCGGACCAATACGGCGCCAAGCGGATCTACCAACTGGGCCTGGTGTTGTCCTTCTTCGCTGCGGGCCTTTCGGCGCTGGCCTGGGGCGCGTTGCCGCTGATCGTGATCCGCACGATCGGCTCGCTCGAAGGAGCGGCGACCGGGGCGGCGTCGATGGCGATCGTGATGCGCACCTTCGACCGCGACGAGCGGGTCAAGGCGATGGGGTGGTGGTCTCTGGTCGGCGCCGGCGGGCCGGTGATCGGCGTGGTGCTCGGGGGGTTTCTGCTCGAGTCCTTCGGTTGGCGCGTGATCTTCGCGGCGCAGATGCCGCTGATCGCCGCCGCGTTCATCCTCGGGTCGATCGTGTTGTCCGAAACCGAGACGCTGCCGCCCCAGAGGTTCGACGTGGCCGGCGCGGTGTCGCTGTCGGGCGGCATCACCGCGTTGCTGTTCGCGATCAACCGGGGCCCTGAACTCGGTTGGGCCAGCCCAGTAGTCATCGGATCGTTCGTTCTCTGCCCGTTCTTGCTGGCGCTCTTCGTGCGGGTCGAGCAACGCAGTCCCGCCCCGCTGTTGTCGCTTGACTACTTGAAGAAGCGCGCGTTCGCGTTCCCGGTGGCGAGCCAGTCGCTGGCGAACTTCGCGTACATGGGCGGGTTCATCCTCACGCCGTCGTTGCTACAAGTTGTCTACGACTACCCCGACAAGGAGATCGGCGTGCTCGTGATCGCCCGGCCGCTGTCGTTTTCGATCTTGTCGCCGGTCGCCGGGTATCTCGCGGTGAAGATCGGGCAGCGGACGTCAGCGGTGGTAGGTACGGCGTTCGTGGTCGCGTCGATGGGTGTGTTTGCGTCGCTCGGCGCCAGTTCGCCCAACCTGCTGATCATCCTGGCGCTGATGTTGTCCGGCGTCGGTCTCGGCATTTCGTCGCCCTCGGTCGCTGCTGGCGTGGCGAACGCGGTCGAAGACCACGACCTCGGCGTGGCCAGCGCCGCGCAACAACTTATGAACAACGTCGGCATCGTCAGCGGCATCCAGCTGATGACCACGATTCAGACCTCGATCAGCCACGGCGCCGAAGGCCGCGCCGCGCTGTCCGGTTTCCGCGTCGCGTACTTGGTCGGCGGAGCCGTGTGCGCGGTCGGCGTGCTCCTCGCAACCGGCGTGAAAAACGAACACGCGAAGCCCGAACTCCACCCCGAGCTCCTCGAGTCGTTCTGAGCGGTTACTCCGTAATTTCGGCGATCTTGGTGGCAAGTTCGGCCGAAACCGGGTCGGCGGCGCCGCTCTGCATGGCCATGAGCTTGGTCATATCGCCTGCGACCTTTATCTTGCCGCTCATGAACGCCTGCATGCCGGCTTGCGGGTTGCCGTCGACAAAGATCGCCTTCGCCGTCGCGTAGTCGAGGGTGACGGTGACGTCGGCACCTTCGATGTGGCCGGTGTCCATCTCCATCTCGCCCGAGCTGGAGTCCATGTGGGCCTCGATGGTCCCCTCGCCGAAGGGGACGTCGGTGATGACCTGGTTCATCTTCACGACGTGGGCCGCGGGTGCGCCCTTGCCCTTGTACTCCTCGCGGATCGCCTTGGCGGCGTCCATCCACTCGTCAGACAGGAAGGGATACTTAGCCACTGATGCTCCTTTAGATTGATTGAACAGTGCGCGCCGAACGCTAGTCCCGCACTGTCACTACAGTCCCGCCGGACGGCCATCACCTTCAGGGGGGAACGTGGCGCAAGTAAGCACCGAGGAAATACCCGACTCTCACGTCGACCGCGGCTACTTGCGGCTGTTGCTCGTGTTGTTGGTGTCGGCCGCGTTCTTCGAGGGCTACGACAGCTCGATCCTCGCGTTGTTGCTGTCGGATATTCAGAGCACGTTCCGCGTGAGCGAGGCGGTGCTCGGCGTCACCCGCATCCCGATCGAACTCGGGCTCTTCGTCGCCTTCTTTGTGACGCGACTCTCCGATCGACTTGGCCGCCGGCCCCTACTGCTGTGGTCTGTCGTCGGCTACACGATCTTCACCGCGGCCACTGCGTTCTCGTGGGACATCTGGAGCTTTGCCTTCTTCCAGTTCGGGTCGCGCGTGTTCCTCGGAGCCGAATACGCCGTTGGCGTGACGATGATCGTCGAGGAGTTCCCGGCCGGAAAACGGGGCCGGGCCCTCGGAACGCTGCTGACGTTCGCGGCGTTGGGCACGATCGCGGTCGGGCTGCTCATTGGAATCGGTCTGCAAGACACCGGCCTGGGCTGGCGCGCGTTCTACCTCGTCGGCCTCGTCCCTTTGCTCCTGCTCATCCCGTTCCGGCGCCGGTTGCGCGAGACGCAACGCTTCACCGAGATGCGAGCCGAGCGGGCCCGCGGCGAGGTCCAAGACGAGGTGCCGTTCCTCGAGCCGTGGAAGCCGCAGTACCGCCGCAACCTGGTGCTGGTCGGCATCGTGCACATGCTGCGATCGATTCCGATCTTCGGCTCGACCGCCTGGTGGGCGTTCTACGCCGAACGGGAGCGGGGCTTCACCTCAGCCGAGATCGCGTTTTACATCATCGCTTCCTACGGGCTGGGGTGCCTCGGCTACTACGTGTGCGGCCGCCTCATGGAACGCATCGGTCGACGTCCGACGGCGCTGCTCTACTTCAGCGGCGGCATCATCTTTTCGATCATCCTGTTCCAAACCGCGAACAAGTCGCTCGCGTTCCTCGCGCTGATGTTGGCCGTGTTCTTCGGCCTCGGGATGGGCCCGGTGATGAGTAGCTTCGCCACCGAACTGTTCCCCACCCACATCCGGGGACAGGCCGCCGCCTGGATCCGTAACTGGTTCGAGATTGCCGGCTACGTGTTTGGCCCGGCGCTCGTGGGGATCTTGGGCGACCACGCGACCGGAGCGATCGGCAACATCGGCGACACGGTCACGTTGCTGATGATCTTGCAGCTGCCGGCGCTGTACTTGATCTGGAAGTTCATGCCCGAAACCAAGGGGCTCGAACTCGAAGAGGTTCTGCCCGACGACCAACTGGCGCTCGGGCTCTCGTGAACAACAAAAGCTTCATCAAGGGCCTCGTGGTCTGCACTGCGCTGATGATCGCGGTCGGTGGCGGTTTGTTCCTGCTCAACCACGGCCACAACCGTCCCGAAGGTGTGGCCGAAGACTGGCTGACCGCGATCGGCGACACCACCCGCAAGGGCGTCGAAGCCGACGCCACGAGGCGAGCCGACAAGATCGGCGCGCCCGAGCTTGCCATTCGCATACTCGAGCCCCAGCCCGAGGCCATCGACCGCAAGGCCGGCTTCGAAGACCTCGAGGTCGGCAAGGCCGCCAGGCTGTCCGAGGTCGACGGCTCTGCTGTCCGCGTCGCGTTCCACGTCACGGCGCGGCGACCGGCCGACAAGACCGAAGAAGTCAACGGTGTACTCACGCTGGTGAAGGAGGCTGGCGACGACAAGTGGACGGTGACCGCGCTCGACGTCATAGACCCTAAGGTGGCTGGCGTGCCGGAGTTGCCATCCAACGGGGGGCCGCCGCCGTCATCGGCGCCCGTGTCGTTGTGGCTCGGCGCGCTGGTCGGAGCGGCGCTCGTGGGCTTGGTCACCACAGCCCTGGTCAGGGCGGCCAGTCCCGCCGCACCTGCACCCGCCGCCGTCTAACTTCGAGCCGTGCCTGCAGCGAACCGCGCCGAACGCATCGAGTTCCGCGAACGCAATCCCAAGTGGAAGATCGCGCCGTTGCGGATCGACATGTCGATCTGCATCAACTGCGACGCCTGTTTGCGGCACTGCCCCCCGCAGTTCGGGGCCATCTTCAATCACGGGATCGACGTGATCATCATCCCCGAGTTGTGCTCGGGCTGCGACAAGTGCCTTGAACCCTGCCCGGTGAACTGCATCCACCCCGACCCCGATTGGCAGCCCGCCCCCGAAGACTGGTGGCACGAGCCCCTGACGGACGACTACTACCGCCGCTAAGGACACATCACGCCGCCCCACTCGTTCCCCCGCTTTCTGCGCCACCAAACTTCCCCTGACAGGCCGATTTTCGGTCGAACCAGGGCACTTTCGTGGCGCCAAAGATGCCTGTCGTACGATGTCCAGCCCTATGGCGAAGCGACTGACCCGTGAAGAAGTGGCCCACGTTGCGCTGCTGGCCCGTCTGGAAGTGACCGACGACGAGCTCGACATGTTCACCGGCCAGCTCGCGGACATCCTCGAGCACGCGAACGACGTCGAGGCGCTCGACGTGTCCGGCGTCGAAGCGATGGCCCATCCGATGCAGCTGCGCAACGTGTTTCGCACCGACGTGATTGTGCCCGCACTCGACCGCGACGAGGTGCTCTCGCAGGCTCCATCTGCGGAGGACAGGCGCTTCCGCGTGCCCCGCATCCTCGGGGAAGCGCCATGAGCGAATCGCCTACTACAGCGATCGACATCGCGGCGGCTGTGCGCGATGGCCGCGTAACCGCGGCCGAGGTTGTCGAGACGCACCTCGCGGCGATCGACGCCCGCGAAGCCGAACTGCACGCCTGCAACGCGGTGCTGGCCGACGAAGCCCGCGCCGCTGCGGGCCGAGGCGACGCGGCGCGCGCCGCGGGGGCAACGCTTGGGCCTCTCGCCGGCGTGCCGGTGGCGCTGAAAGACAACATGTGCACCCGGGGCATCCCGACCACGTGCTCCTCGAAGATTCTCGAAGGGTGGCGACCGCCCTACGACGCGACCGTCGTCACAAAGTTGCAAGAGGCCGGAGCGATCGTGATCGCCAAGACGAACCTCGACGAGTTCGCGATGGGATCGTCCACCGAGAACAGCGCGTTCGGCCCGACCAAGAACCCGCACGACGTCACGAAGGTGCCCGGAGGTTCCAGCGGCGGCAGCGCCGTTGCGGTCGCCGCTGGGTTCGCGCCGATCTCTCTCGGTTCCGACACCGGCGGCTCGATCCGTCAGCCCGCCGCGCTGTGCGGCGTGGTCGGCCTGAAGCCGACGTACGGCACAGTGTCTCGCTACGGCCTTATCGCGTTCGCGTCGAGCCTCGACCAGATCGGCCCGTTCGGGGCAACAATTGCCGACGCCGCGGCTACCTACAACGTGATCGCGGGCCACGACCCGCGCGACTCCACGTCTTACGCCGGTGCCATGGCAACGATCGGCGCGGCCGAGCTCGCAGGTGACGTCAGCGGCATGCGCGTGGGCATCATCAGCGAACTCGTGGGCGCCGAAGGCATCGCCGACGACGTGAAGCGCCGCTTCACGGAAGCGGCCGACGCCTTGAGCGCTGCGGGGGCCAAGGTCGAAGAGACGTCGGTACCCGCGTGTGTCTACGGCCTGTCCGCTTATTACCTGATCGCGCCGGCCGAAGCGTCGTCGAACCTGGCCCGTTACGACGGCGTGCGCTACGGCCTGCGCATCGAGGCGGACAACATCACCGACATGTACACGCAGACCCGCACCGCGGGCTTCGGCCCCGAGGTGAAGCGGCGCATCATGCTCGGCACGTACGCGTTGTCCGCCGGCTACTACGACGCGTATTACGGCAAGGCGTTGAAGGTGCGGTCGCTCATCGCGCGCGATTTCGCAGCGGCCTACGAAAAGTTCGACGTGTTGTTGTCGCCCACCGCGCCCACCACCGCGTTCGGCTTCGGGGCCAAGACCGACAACCCACTGGCCATGTACCTGAGCGACGTGTGCACGATCCCGTCGAATCTGTGCGGCGACCCCGCTATCAGCGTGCCCTTCGGCACCGGCGACGATGGGCTGCCTGTCGGCGTGCAGGTACTCGCCCCCGCACTGGGCGAGCCGGCGCTGTTCCGAGCCGCCGCCGCGCTGGAAGGAAGCGCACCGTGACTCTTCCCGACGGGTGGGTAATGGTGATCGGACTCGAGGTCCACTGCGAGCTCAAGACGGCCACGAAACTGTTCTGCGGCTGCCCGAACATGTTCGGCGACGAGCCCAATACGAACATCTGTCCCACGTGTTTGGGCTTGCCCGGTTCCTTGCCTGTGCTCAACGAGAACGCGGTCGAACTCGCCATGCGCATCGGCGCCGCACTCAACTGCGACATTCTGGCCTCGACGTTTCACCGGAAGAACTACTTCTATCCGGACATGCCGAAGGACTACCAGGTGAGTCAGTACGACGAGCCCATCAACCTCAACGGCCGGCTTGATCTGCCCGACGGTTTCCGCGTCGGCGTTACCCGGGCCCACATCGAGGAGGACACGGGCAAGAGCACGCACGTCGGTGGTGACGGTCGTATCCACGGCGCTACCCACTCCTTGGTCGACTACAACCGGTCGGGGGTGCCGCTCGTCGAAATCGTCAGCGAGCCCGACATGCGCACCGCCGACCAGGCTCGTGCGTACGTCACCGAACTGCGGGCGATCCTCGTCGCGACCGGGGCGTCGGACGGCCGCATGGAAGAAGGCTCGATGCGCGTCGACGCGAACATCTCGGTTCGTCGTTCAGAGACCGACGAGTTCGGCACCCGCTGCGAGATCAAAAACGTCAACAGCATTCGCAGCCTCGGGCGCGCCATCGAATACGAAGCGGCCCGCCAGGTTGGCCTGATCGAGGCGGGCGACCGCGTGATTCAGCAGACCCGCCACTGGAACGAGCAGCAAGGCCGCACGATCACCGGCCGGGTCAAGGAAGACGCCGACGACTACCGCTACTTCCTCGAACCCGACTTGGTGCCGCTCGACCCGTCCCCCGAGTGGATCGCGTCGGTGCGCTCGGAGTTGGCCGTGCTGCCCGCAACCCGGCGCGAGGCCGTGGCCGCGGCCACGGGCGCCGACGCATCGGCCACGGCCGTGGCGACCGTCGTCGACCTCGAACTCGACCAGCTGGTGCTCGGCGCCGTGGCAGCCGGTGCGGACGGGCGGATCGCGCTGGCTCGCGCATCCAACGAGGTCGCCGCGGATGCCGAAGGCGGAAGGGGCCTCGACGTCGCCGCGTTCACCGCGGTGATCGCGATGGAGTCCGCGAGCGAGATCACCGCCACCCAGGCCAAGACCGTTCTCGGAGAGTTACTGGCTGACGGCGGCGGCGACCCCGAGGCGATCGCAGCCAAGCACGGCTTTGAAGCCATGGACGGAAGCGTGCTCGACTCCGTTGTCGACAAGGTCATCGCCGCGAACCCGAACGAGTGGCAGCGCTACAAGGACGGCGACGCCAAGGTCACAGGCTTCTTCGTCGGCCAGGTGATGAAGGCGACCGGGGGCAAGGCGGACGGTAAGGCCGTCACCGCCGCGCTCGTGGCCCGCACCAAGGCGTAGCCGTGGTACGCCCGCGAACGCGGCGGCGATCCGCTTAGCGCGCCGCCTCGGCTAGCCGGCAGAACTCGGCGATGCGGGCCCGCACCACGTCGAGGCTCGCCGTCCAGAACGCCTCACTCGTGACGTCGATGTCGAAGCGCGCGGCCAGCGCCGCCGCGCTGGCGAGGCCCGTCGCCGACAACAGGTCGTCGTAACCGGAGCGGAACTTCTCCGGGTCGTCGCGGTAGGCGGCGTAAAGGCCGATCCCGAACAGCAACCCGAACGTATAGGGCCAGTTGTAGAACGCGGTGCCGTAGTAGTGCGGCTTGGCCGCCCACATGTAGGGGTGGTTGACCGATAGCGCCGCGCCGTAGGTCTGGGCTTGCGCGTCGGCCATGAGATCGCACAGCTCCGTCACCGACAGCGCTCGGTCTTTGCGCCGCTCGGACAGGGCCTGCTCGAACAGGAACCGCGAGTGGATGTCGACGACAACTTGGCAGCTGCCCTGGAGGTCGACCTCGAGGATGTTGAGCCGGGCCTTGTCGTCGGCGGTCGCCAAGCCGTGCTCGACCATCACGGTTTCGCAGAAGATGCTTGCGGTTTCGGCCAACGCCATCGGCGTCATTCGTTGGTACGGCGTGCGGTTGGCCAGTTGGGTGTTGTGGTAGGCGTGGCCGAGTTCGTGGGCCAGCGTCTGCACGCTGTCGAAGCTGCCGTCGAAGTTGAGCAGCACCACGCTGCGGTCGGCGTCGACGCTCATGCAGAACGCGCCGCCCCCCTTGCCTTCGCGGATCTCGGCGTCGATCCACTTGTCATCGAGGGCCCGGGTGGCGAGGCCGGCTAACGCGGGCGAGAAGCCGGCGAACGCGTCCTTCACCGAACCCGTCGCGCCGTCCCAATCGATCGTGCCGTCGGCGCCGGTGGCGACCGGAGCGAACAGGTCGTAGAACGCGAGGTGGTCGCCCACGCCGAGCAGCGCGGCCTTGGCGTCCATGTAGCGACGGAAGTCAGGGAAGCTCGCAACCACGGCGCGTTGCATGGCGTCGAGCGTCTCGGGCTCGACGTTGTTGAACGCGAGCGCCGGTTCGAGCGCGCTGGCGTAACCCCGGCGGGTGTTGAGGGTGGCCGCTTCGCCCTTGATCGAGTTCAGGGCCGCCGCGATCGGCACCGACCACGTGGTCCAGCCTTCGATCTCGGCCTCGAACGCGTGCTTGCGCGTGGTGCGGTTTTCGTCTTTGGCCAGGGCCCTCACCTGTGCCATCGGCAGTTCCTTCGTGCCGATGTCGGGAAGGTCGACGGGCACCGTGATGCGAGCCGTGATGTCGCTGTACACGCGGTACCAGGCCGATGCGCCGGTCAACGACATGTCACTGGCCAACGCCTCTTCCGCCTCGGTCATCTGATGCGAGGCGCGTAACGCGGCGCGCTCGAGCGGGAACGCGTGGTCGGACGCAACCGTCGAGGCGCTGACCAACTGGCCGGTGTCGAAGCGGGCGACGAAGGCGTCGAGCCGCGTCCGCAACTTGCTCAGCCGGGCCGTGTCCTTCTGTAGGCCGGACAGTTCGGCCTGCGCTTCGTCGTCGCGAGCATCGGTGGTGACAAAGCTTGAGATATACGCGTTGACCCGCCGCAGTTCGTTCAGGATTTCATTGGTGCCGGTGAGCGACACCTCGAACGCTTCGACCGTCGACTCGTTGACTTCAACGGGGTCGCCGCCACGCACGTCGTGCTCGTCGAACATCGCTTCGAGGCGCACAACGCCCGCTCCGAACGCCTCGCGGGCCGCTGCGTATTCACGCGAGGCCAGGCTCGGGTACAGATCGGACAGGTCCCAGTGCGGTAATTCAACGCTCGTCGGCATCGGCGCAAGTTACCGTCCGGCGTATGCGGCGTCGGCGGGTTAACGCGATCGCTACGCGCAAGCTTGCGATAATGGGTCACGTCGGCGAACAGTGGTACGCCGAACTCGACGGACTCGTGGCGGAGTTCGAGCAACGGTGGAACATCATTGTGGGCGACGAGTTGGGCGGAGGAACCCACGCGTTCGTAGCCGAGGCAACCACGCGCGACGGCCAAGCAGTCGTACTGAAGATCGCGTTGCCCAAGATGAAAGGCAGCGCGACCGGCACCGCCACCCAGGAGATCGAGGTCCTGCTCGCGGGCCAGGGCCGCGGCTACGTGACCGTATTCGCGCACGACACTGATCACCGCGCCTTGCTCATGGAGCGGCTCGGCGCTGACCTCGAAGACACAGTGCCCGACGTCGACGATCAGATCGAGATCATTTGCAGCACCTTGTGCCCGGGGGCGCCACCGCCGACTGGATTGCACCTCACGACCGGAGCTGAGAAAGCGCTGTGGCTTCACCGTTTCGTGGAAGACGAGTGGAACAGCCTCGGGCGTCCGTGTTCCGAGGCTGCGGTTCGGCAGGCCCAAGCGTTCGCGGACCAGCGGGCCGCCGCGCACGAGGTTGCTTCCGCCGTGCTCGTACATGGCGACGCGCACGAAAGCAACCTGCTGCTCGCGGCCGACGGCTCGTACCGGCTCATCGACCCCGATCCAATGGTGGCCGAACCTGCGGTCGATCTGAGCGTGCCCATCCGAGGCTGGAACGCCGCGCTGCGAGCCGGTCGCGACCCGGCGGCCGCTGCGGTGGCGCGTTGCCGTCGTATCAGCCAACTCACCGGCGTCGACCCGCAGGCAATCTGGGAGTGGGGATTCATGGAGCGCCTGTCGACTGCGCTTTACACGCAATCGGTCGGCACCGCCTGGTGGCCGCGCGACGCCTTCCCGGTCGTCGAGGCGTGCGTCGGGGTAACGAGCGTTTAGGTCAGGTGCGAGCGGAGCTTGCTCAGCGCCGAGTTCTGCACCTCGCGCAGGTCGTCGCGCCGCAGGTGCATGTCGATCTCGAGTTCGAGCAGACGAACCGGACTCCTGCCGTCAAGGCCGAAGCGTTTGACGATCACCTCGCGTTCGAGGTCGGTGAGGTCGTCGAACAAGTGTCGGTCGGTGTGCAGGGCGAGCATGTCCTCGTCGATCCCGGCGGCTATGTCGGCGGCGTCAAACGTGGGTTCGTTAAATGACCACGCGAAGCTCATGTAACCAGTTGTACGCCTCGATCAGCCGAACACAACTCTTGACTTCGCGCCTTGCGCGTGCTCGCCCCTAACGGGCGCCCCGAACCAGGCGTCCCGGCAGCTCCTCTGTCAGTTCGTCGTGGTCGATTGTTTGCATTCCGCTTACAAAAGTTGCCGCGATCGCTCCGCACGCTGGATCAGGCGGCCGGCGCCACCGGGCAGATCGTGCACCTGCTGCGGCCGCCGCAGGCGCAGGCCGTCATGTTGCCCACATACGCTGAACCCACACGAACGAGGGAGTTTGCGATGAAGTACCGCACGATCGGCCGCACCGGTATCCACGTTTCCACCTACTGCCTCGGAGCGATGATGTTCGGCGCGTGGGGCAACCGCGACCACGACGAATGCGTGCGGATGATCAACACTGCGCTCGACGCCGGCGTCAACTTCATCGACACAGCCGACGTCTACGCCGCCGGCGAATCAGAAGAGATCGTGGGCAAGGCGCTCAAGGGCAAGCGCGACGGCGTGGTGCTCGCCACGAAGTTCTACATGCCGATGGACGACGACCCGAACTCCAAGGGCGGGTCGCGTCGCTGGATCATCCAGGAGGTGGAAAACAGCCTGCGCCGCCTCGACACGGACTACATCGACCTCTACCAAATTCATCGGCCCGTCCCCGATACCGACATCGACGAAACCCTCGGTGCGTTGAGCGACCTCATCCACCAGGGCAAGGTGCGCATCATCGGGTCTTCAACGTTCCCGGCCGAGCTGATCGTCGAGGCGCAGTGGACAGCCGAGCGGCGCAACCGAGAACGCTTCACGTGCGAGCAGCCGCCCTACTCGCTGTTCGCACGCGGTATCGAAACCTCCGTGTTGCCAACGTGTGCGGACTACGGGATGGGCGTGATCGCGTGGAGCCCGCTGGCTGGTGGCTGGTTGACCGGCAAGTTCCGCAAGGGCGACCCCACGCCCGATTCGCAGCGCGCCCGTCTGCGCCCCGATCGGTTCGACTTCACTCTGCCCGAGAACCAGCGCAAGCTCGACTTGATCGAGGAGCTCGCGAAGGTCGCGGCCGACGCCGGGGTGTCGATGACCCACATGGCGATGGCCTTCGTGGTTAACCACCCTGCCGTCACCTCCGCGATCATCGGTCCTCGCACCATGGAGCAGTTGAACGACGTGCTCGCCGGTGCGTCGGTGGAGCTGACCGACGAAACGCTCGACGCGCTCGACGCGATCGTGGAACCCGGCGTCACCATCAACGTGGCCGACGCGGGCTGGTCGCCGCCGTCGATCACCCAGTCGTTCCGGCGCCGCCGCCCCGTCGGCCGTCGCGCCGCCAGCTAGCGATTTTCTCAACTAGTCCGAGCGAATCTCAACGCCGAAGAGAATGTAACTAGTCCGCAGAGCACCCAAAAACCCTCCGGACGGGCGATGGTCAACAACACGCCCTAAGCCGATGATTAGGACATCGAAGACATTCTCTTGACCGGGGGGACAATCCCAATGCTCGAACTCCAGCGTTCCACTGCCCGTCGCATGATCGGACGCCACGTGCAGGTCGCATGTC
>JACCXE010000257.1 GCA_013697265.1 Actinomycetota bacterium
TCTTCGGACGCCGCGGCCAGGGTGCGAGCCCGGGCCGCGGTGGGCGCCGGACCGAGTTCGCGCAGGGCCTCCTGCGCGATCGCGACGAACTCGGCGTCACGGCTCGGGTGGCGGGGGCCGCCGTACTTGACCATGGCCCAACCCACTTCGGCGAGGGCATGCGCGTCGCCGAGTTGGCGCGCCACGCGCGCGGCGTCGGCCAACACGGTTGCGTATCCGGGCTCCCCCCCACCCTGCATCACCTCGCCGAGACGTATCGACACGCCCAGCCGCGCGTGCGGGTCCGGCGGGTCAAGCAGGTCGGCCACTTCGAGCGCGCGCTGGTAGTGCGACGCGGCCTCGTCGAAGGCCAGCGCCTGTTCAGCCAGGGTCGCGGCACGGATCGAGTAGTCAAGCGCGGTGGCCGCACCGCCCAACGGCGCGGCGATCGCGGCGTGCCGGGCCAGTTCGGGCACCACGCGATCATCGCCATCAAGTGGCGCAAGCGCATGCGTGATCTGTTGGTGCAACGAGAGGCGACGCGCGTTCGGTATCGCGTTGTACCTGACTGAGCGGAAGAGCGCGTGCATGAACGCGAACCGGGTCGCGGAAGCGGGTGCGCGCGCCACCAGCCCGGCCGTCTCACCCGCGTCGAGCGACTCGATGACCTCGACAAGGGGCCGGTCAAGGATTCGCGCGACGAGCTGGGCGTCGAACTCGGCGCCGAGCGCGGCGCCCACGTCGAGCACGGCCGACGTTGGGCGGTCGACGAGGAGGTTGCGCCTCGTCAAGAGCGCAGTGAGCGAGCCGCCTGTTTCACCTTCGGCGCTCGCGACTTCTCGGACGAATAGTGGGTTGCCACCGGTCTCGGCCGCGATCGCAACCGGGTCGGCATTGCCTCCAAGCACCTCGATCAGGTCGGCAACCGCCTGATGGTCCAACCCACGCAAGGGCACGCGCTCCACCGCCGGAACGCGGGACAAGTCGCCAAGGAAAGACGAGAGTGCGTCGTGCGCGTCCGGCGCGGTGTCGCGGGCCGTAAGAACTACGAGCAAGGGGGACCGCCCGCCGACCGCCGCGAGGTAATGCAGCGCTCCAAGCGTGGTGGTCGTGGCCCAGTGCACGTCTTCGAACACAAGCAGCAACGGTTGGGCCTCGGCTGCGCGCTGGAAATACGCGCGCAGGCCGGCGTACGAGTCGGTGACTGCCGACGCGGCGTCGAAAATGAGAGCGTCGCCGGCCACACCGAGGCGCGGGGCCAGGTCGGGCACCACACGGGCAACCGCCTCGGCCGACGCGCCGGCGCGAGCCAGCAACTCGCCGTCGTTCAGCGTTGCCGCGTCGGTGACAATTGCCTGCACGAACGGCTCATACGGCCGCTGCACGTCTTCGAAATCGGCGCCGAACAGGACGCGCCCGCCCGCCGCGTGCACCTCGTTGGCCAGTTCGGCCACGAGCCGGCTCTTGCCGATACCCGCTTCCCCACTGACAATGCCGACCCGGCAGACGCCCTCGGTCGCCTTGCGCCACAGGTTTCGGAGCAGCTCTCGCTCGGCTGAGCGTCCGCAATAGCTATCGGGATCAGCGAGCAATTCGAGTGGCGCCGGTAAAGGGATCACAGCCGCCGAAGGCCTGGTCGACGCATGCTCGCCCAAAGCCAGCCGGTTGGGGGCGCCGAGCTTGCGCAGCAGCGACGACACGTGGGATTCGACCGTCCGCTCCGACAGATACAGCTGGGCGGCGATTTCGGCGTTGGTCAGGCGTTTTCCCAGCGCCGCGAGCACTTCCGCCTCTCGCCTGGTGACGCCCGCTGTCTCACTCGCCACATCTGTAGCTTTCCACGCGGCGAAAATTCCGTAGTGACCACGGATGCCCATTTGACCGAAAAGCTTCATCCTCGGAACCCATGTGGCACTTCTTTCGTTTCAGTTCGATGCGCCGGGCCCTCATGCTCGTGCTTCTCTTCGGCGGATTAGCCGCTGGGGCCAGGTGCGCGGAACCCGCGAAGGCGGGTCCGCTCGACACGTTGGACAGCCTGCACTACGTCCTGCGCTATCAGACCGCCGGGTTCTACGGCCCGACGTGCGGCGAAGACCGCATGAAGACCGGCGTCATCGGCGTGCCGATGACCGTGGACCTGGGCGGTAGCGGGCTGCCGGACGCGTCGATCGAGGTCGCGGCCGTGCCCGGCGTCGGCGGTTCGCCCAGCCGCCTCCAGATGAACGTACGCAAGCTGACCAACGCCTCGCTGAAGTCGCTGCTCGAAGTGGTGCTCAACCCGGGCGGCGACTCGAGCCGCGTGGCATTCGGTTACGACGGCTGCGACAAGGGAACGCCGAAGACATTCGCCGCGTCGATCACGTCGAGCGCGTCGAAGCTGACGCTGGACACCACGATCAGGAACGCGCAGGACAATCTCACGATTCTCGGCTCGAGGTTCACCAACGGAGCGAACGGCGCCCGAGTGAACCCGACCGCGCTTAAGGCGCAGTTAGCACCGGTTCCCGAGACGCTCGGCGCCATCGTGAACTTCCTGCCCAACGACTCGTACACGGCCACGATCACGCCGAGTTCGCCCACCAACGTGGGTGTGGGCTTCACGAAGATCGCTGGACCGCGACGCATGGAGCTCAACGGCACGCTCAAGACGTTGCAAAGCAAGCTCGACCTCGACTTCAGCCCGACCGTCATCCACTACAAGACGGCCAAGCCCTTCACCACCGTCAAGGTGCAGCTCGACTCGTACACCCCCGCCGCCGGAACCACTTCGGGCACGACCGACCACCTTGGCATCGACCTGGCCGACGTACCGCCGGAAGCGGGCGTGACCCGCAGCGGAAAGGCGATCGAGTTCGAAACCCCCGTCGGCAAGATCGGGCGGACCACGGTGCACTACTCGTCCAAGGAGGACGGCGGCGCCCCGCTTGGCCCCCTCACGCTTCCGGACGCGCCCGAATACGTGGCCGGAAACATCAACGTCGGCTCATTGAACGCGCAGACGCGCATCGTTGGCTTGTCGCACGCGATCATCGACACCGGCGATCCCGTCGTGGTCGACGTGACCCACGACGCCGGTGTGATGTTGATGGATGTGTCGCACACTTCTGCATGCGACAGCTGCCCTGACAACGGCCCCGACTTCGTAACCCGACACCTCAAAGTCGGCATTCGCAACATCCCGTCGATGGCCCGCGTGACCTATTCGCCTGCTACCGGCGACTACACGTACACCGGTGGCACGGCGATTGGCGAGTTGACCGCGGACCTGACCTCGACGGTCCCGTTGATCGACGACGCCGACGAATCTCACCTGCGCCTCGTGGGGGTACCCACCGGCCTCTCGGGGCGCGTCAACAGCGTGGCCAAGACGTTTACCGCTCACCTGACGAGCGGCGCAATCACCACCACCGAAGTGCAGTTGACGAGCGGCGCCAACGAGCGGCTGCCCAGTGGCGTGGACGGCGTAATGCTGCACGACCACGAAGACAAATACGTCGTGTTCTTGCGCATCTCCGGCCTGGTGGACGCGACCGTGGGGTGGGCCGACACCCAATTCGCGACCGTGACGCACGCGCCCGGGCCGTTCAAGATGGAAATCGCCGCCGACGACCCCGACGCCAAGAGCACGCCAATGACGGCGAACGGCCAGATCACGAACCTGCCCGGCACTGCGCACGTGGCGTATACGCCGGCGCGCAAGGGTCGGATCTTCCCGCCTCCGCGCCGCCTGCCCCGACCGATGACCTTCGTCTACTCGGGCTCTGAACTCATCAACGAACTGCGCATCGACGCCGTGGCCGGCGAAGCGCTCAATGACTCGGGCGTCACCACCGTGCACGTGCTCGCAAAGCGCGTGCCGGGAATGACGCTGGTACAAGACGACGTCGCCGGCACCACGACCGCCAACACAATCGACGGCACGAACATCGGCTACCTGCACGTCGAGGCGTGCGCGCCCAATGGGTGCCAGCCCAGCATCCCGACTCACGGCGATCTCGCAACCCAGGGAGACCCCGATCTGGTGACGGTGTCGGACCGGAACAACGGCGCCTACGACGTCTTCGCCCTCGTGCGCGGCCTCTCCTCGCTAAGCGCGACGGTCACACGCACTGCCGCCGGTGACCTCGACGCAGCCGTACTCGCGCTGACGCACTTGCAGGGCCCACTAGAAGTGCACACGGTCGCCGACAAGGTGCAGACCGTCGAGTTTCGGCGGCCGTTCGGTGACCCGATCACGATCACCACGCCCTACGTCGAAACTGCCGACGTGATTGCCCGCGATCTACCGGCGTCGGTCAACCTCACCTACTCCGGCCTGCAGCAACATCTGAACTACACGAACGCATCGGGTCCCATCGGCTCGCTCAACATCAACTTCTCGAAGGGCGTCGTGCCGGTGGCAGCCCGCGCCCACAACCTGCATGTCGCCCTCAAGGACGTGAACCCGGGCGTCGACCTTCGGTACAACTTCGGAGCCGCGGGCGACAGCCTCGTGCTCGACACCGGTGCGGCGAAGATCGGCCACGCCGCCGTCGACCTGCTCAGCGACACTTCACTGCTTAGCAAGCCGGCGGTGGCCGAGCGCCGGATCTTCTCGCAGGGCTACGACGGCCTCGTGTTCTGGGATCTTGACGACGGCTCGGACCAACAGGACGGCGTGAACGACCCCTACATCATGTCGGGGCGGGTGACCAACCTTCAGCACCTCGAGTACAAAACGAACAGCATTACGTGGGGAGGCAGCGACGACGTCGACGA
>JACCXE010000266.1 GCA_013697265.1 Actinomycetota bacterium
TGCTGTTCTTCGGGCTCGTGATCGGCTTCCTCATCTGGATGCAGCGCCGGGCTCAGGGCCAGATGAGCGGCATCATGAGCATCGGGCGCAGCAAAGCCAAGGTGTACACGACAGAGCGGCCAAAGACGACCTTCGACGACGTAGCCGGTTACGAAGGCGTCAAGCAAGAGATCCGTGAGGTCGTCGACTTCCTAAAGAACCCGGGCCGTTTCAAGGAAATCGGCGCCCGCATCCCCAAAGGCGTGCTGCTGGTCGGCCCGCCCGGCACCGGCAAGACGTTGCTCGCCCGCGCCGTCGCGGGCGAAGCCGGCGTGCCGTTCATGTCGGTGACTGGTTCGGATTTCATGGAGATGTTCGTGGGCGTGGGCGCCAGCCGGGTCCGCGACCTCTTCCAGACCGCCCGCAAGCAGGCCCCGGCGATCATCTTCGTGGACGAGATCGACTCGATCGGCCGTAAGCGTGGCGCCGGCCTCGGCGGTGGCCACGACGAGCGCGAGCAGACGCTGAACCAGATGCTCAGCGAGATGGACGGGTTCGAGACCACCGAGGGCATCGTGATGATGGCGGCCACCAACCGCCCCGACGTACTCGACCCCGCACTGTTGCGCCCGGGCCGCTTCGACCGCCAGATCATCGTGCCCCTGCCCGACCTCGAAGAGCGCCTACCGATCTTGCGCGTGCACATGAAGGACAAGCGCATCGGTGCCGATGTCGATATCGACGTGATCGCCCGGGGCACGCCCGGCATGAGCGGCGCCGATCTCGCGAACCTCGTGAACGAGGCCGCCCTCCACGCCGTGCGCCGTGGCGCCAAAGAGATCGAGATGATCGACTTCGAGGACGCCCGCGACCGAGTGCTGATGGGTCAGCGCCGCGACTCGATGGTGCTGTCGGACAAAGAGAAAGAACGCGTGGCGTACCACGAGGGCGGCCACGCCGTGCTCGCCTATGTGCTGCCCAACACCGATCCGCTCCACAAAGTCACGATCATTCCCAGCGGCATGGCGCTCGGCGTTACCCAGCAGCTGCCGATGGAAGAAAAGCACATCTACGACATCGACTACATCCAAGACTCGCTGTGCGTGCGCATGGGCGGCCGCGTCGCCGAGTTGATGATCTATGGCGACCTGTCCACCGGAGCCAGCAACGACTTGGTCGGCAACACCGAACTCGCCCGCAAGATGGTGCGCGAGTGGGGCATGAGCGACCGGGTCGGGCCTATGGCGTGGGGCGCGCAAGGCATGGTCTTTCTCGGCGAGGACATCATGCAGAGCGGCCGTGACTACTCAGACGAGACCAGCCGGGTCATCGACGAAGAGGTCGAGCACATCCTGCGCACGCAGGAAGAGCGAGCAACGAGTTATCTCACCACCCACAGTGGAGGTCTCGATGCAGTTGCAGCAGCGCTACTCGAGCACGAGACCATCGACGGCGCCGAAGTGAAGCGGCTGGTCGACGTGGCCAACGGTTCCGAGGTGAAGTCGGCCGAGGGCAAGGTGCAGACCAACGGCAAGTCGGCCATTAATGGTCGTGGTCGTGCGGCTCCGGCGCCGAAGAAGGGTCCCGCGCCGTCGCGATCGCGCCCCACAAGTCGATAGCGGTCACCTCGCCCACAAAGCTCTTGGCCACCACGCCGTCGCTGTCGGCCACCAACACCATGGGCACGGCCTCCACGCCGTAGCGATCGTGTAACGGCCTATCTCGCTGATATGAGATCTCCTGGTAGGCCACGTCGGTCGCTTCGACCACCCGCGCCTTTTCGATCACGCTGACGCAGCTGTCGCAGGTTGCGGACGAAAACACCGCAACGAGCCATGGCGCTTCGGGCCGGGTGAAGTCGCTGCGATCGAGCTGTACCGGCACGGGCCAAAGCCGAGGCTGGGTCGGCGCCTCGGGCCGACGACCGCGCAGCAGGTAGGCAATCAGGCCGGCAATTGCGAGCACGGCGACGGTTGCGATCAAGCGGGACATGCAGCGGAGAGTCTTAGCCGACTACAACATGGCCGTGACTACGACTCCGCCGACCCAGCGTTCGAAGTGGCCCATGTGGGTTCTGGGCCTCGTGATCATGATCGACCAGATCGATCAGAACGTGCTGCGAGGTGTGGCGAGCGACCTCCAGAAGGACCTCAATCTCTCCGACGCCCAGATCGGTTTGTTGCTTTCGGCCTTCGTGCTTGTCAACGGCTTGATCAGCGTGCCCGCCGGCTACTTGGCCGACCGCTTCATCCGCACCCGCACCGTGGGGCACACGGTGATCGCGTGGTCCGGCATCAGCGCGCTCACCGCGGCAATGCCGAACTTCGCATCGCTGCTCGTGGTGCGGGGTGCCCTCGGGTTTGGTCAGGCAGTAACCGAACCCGCGTGTGCCAGCCTCCTCGCGGATTACTACCCGGCCGAAGAGCGCGGCCTCGCGTTCTCGGTGCAGCAGGTGCTCACCTTCGTCGGCTTTGGCCTCGGCCTTGGTCTCGGTGGCGTGGCCGCGAACTCGTTCGGGTGGCGAGTTGCCTTCCTGCTCGTGTGCACGCCCGGCGTGCTGATCGCGTTCTTCGTCTACAAGCTGCGCGAGCCCAAGCGGGGCGCGGCGGATCGCGCCCACCTCGGCGTGATCGACGACGACACCGAAGAAGTCGAGTCGCTGCCCCTGTTCGAGCACGGATTCAAGCGGTTCTTTACCGACATGATCGACGGCCTCAAAGCCGACATGCGCACCATCTGGCAGATCACCACAATGAAGTACGCGCTCATCGGCGTGTCCACGCTGCTGTTCACGATCACGGCCGCCGCGGCCGCGCTCCCCCAGTTCTACGAAAAACAGCTGGACGTCGCCTCGGGCAAAGCCGAGTCGCTCGTCGGCCTGATCGTGATCCTCGGAGCGATTCCCGGCGTCTTGCTCGGCGGCCGCTTGGCCGATCGGTTCGCAACCCGCATCAAAGGCGCTCGCATGGCGATCCCCGCGTACTGCCTGATCGTCGGCAACGCCTTGTTCGTCACGTCCTACATCCCCAACATCCCGCTGGGCGGTGTCTTGTTGCTCGAAGCCCTCGGCCTGTTCGTGACCGTGATGGCGGTGCCTGCTCTGCGGGCCGGCCTGTCCGACGCCGTGCCCGCCCACCTGCGGGGCGCTGGCTTCGGTGCCTTCAACCTGTTCTCGGTGATCTTCGGTCAAGCAGCGGCATCGGTGGTGGTGTTCAGCCTCGCCGGTGCGTTCGATCACAACTTCCGCACCGCGCTGATCATCGTGAGTCCGCCGGTGTTCATCGGAGCACTCGTGCTGCTCAAGGCCCGGGATCACCTCGACGAAGACGCGGCCAAGATTTTCGAGGCCATCATCAAGGCCATGCAAGAACAGCAAGAACGCGACGCCGAAGATGCCGCGGAGGCTGGAGAAATAACGCCCTAGCCGTGGTCGGTTGAGAGCACGGTGCCCATTACGGCCGAGGCGCCGGTGCCGCCGACGCGGTAGGTCGTGCGCTCGACGACGACCGGACCGGTTGCGTTCACGATCAACGGCAGGTCGGGTCTGCCGCCGTGGTCGTTCATCCGGAACACGCGGCGGCCACCCCGGGGAATGCGCAGGCGACTGAGGCCGGGCAGCGACGCAAGCGACGATCCTTCGGGGGTGGTGACGCTGATCGTGACGGGACCCGAGGCCTCGTTGATCACGGCGATCCACTCGTCATGATCGGGCGACGTGCCGCCCGCCGCGAAGCCCCAGTGGAGGGCGGCGTTGGTGGCGCCGATGTCGGAGATGTAGCCGTGGCGGTTGTTGCCTGCGCCCAGGTCGGTGGTGCGACCGGCCGCGATGGCAACGTCGTTGGAGACCTGCACCACCAGCGCGTGACCGATGCCCTTGGGGATGCGCGACTCGGCCGACAGATCGATGGTGACCCGATCGCGAGCCGGCACCCGTATCTGGAACGGCTGGGCCTCGCCCGAATCGAGCACCAAGTCGAGTTGCACCGCGGCTTCGGTGGCGTTCGGATTGAACAGGTGGAGCTGCTCCATCTGTTCGGGGCCGGCGATGCCGTCGGGAAAAACGAAGCTCGTAGCGGTGCGTGGCGCACCAAGCATGAGGCCCACACCTTTGCGGCCGTCCCCGTTGTGGATCTGCATCTGCTCGACCACAACGCGGCCCCGGCGGGCGTGAACGGCGCCGCTCACGTGCGCGCGGCGCCGAACATGGGTGCCGATGTCGACGGGCACCAGCCCGCCCGCGGGCACGACGATGCCCTGAAAGGCCGCCGGCGCGTCGCGGCCCTGCTCGGTGCTGAACGAAAGATCCACGATCGCGTCGTCGGGAAACGGGTTGTAGAGGGCGTAGACGAGCGACGCGGACTTGGTGGTCGCGCCCTCGGGCAAGTACCACCGCGTCGACGCCGACGAGGCGCACGCCCCGACGGTCTCGCCCGCAGGTCCACTGACTGTGTGCTCGACGATGGCGCCGCCTCCGTCCAGGCGAACCGCCGACGCGACGAACGCGTTCTTCAGCACCTCGCCCGAAGGCACGAAGATACGCGACCGCGGCTCGACCACGATTTCCTTCGAAGCCTTCGTGCCGTCGCCTCCGACTACCTCGATCGCACCGCGTAAGCGACGAGACGTCGGGTTGAATACGACCGTCGTCGATTCGGCCTGCCCGCCCGGCGTTGCAGTGCCCGCCGGGCAATACCAGGCCGACGTCAACGCGTCGGGCGGCGACGCGGTCGGCGCATACGCGGTGACGAGCCGCGCGTTGGCTGGCGTCAGCGGGTCGCGTCCTCCTCGGTCCGCAACCGCGAGCGCGATGAGCGCGACCACGAGGACGAGCACCGCAGGCAGTCGCCCGACGTCGCGACGTTGTTGGCTCATGTGAGCTCTCCTCGCGTCGATCGGCGCCACGCCCAGGCGGCGCGAATCACGAGGGCCCACACGGCCAATTCGAACAGCAGCGAAAGCCAGCGGATCGGCGATGTGTGGTAGTTCAACGTCGCCGGTCCTGACTGGGTCGACGTGTAGAGCGTGCCGACGCCGTAGGCCGTGCGACGACTCACCGACGCGTTGCCGACGGTGAGCTTCCAGCGCGACGTGGGCGATTCGGCAAAGAAGAGCGCGTCGCTGCGCAGAGAGCCGGCGAAGTTGTAGTCAGAGTTGCGAGTGGTGAGTGCGGGCGCTGCCCCGCCGATGACGTTGTCGGTGGCCGCCACAAAGGCGGTGCCGGCTGAGGCAACTCCGCGGGCGTGGGTAGCGTCCAACGCAGCGCGGATCGGCACCCAGGACGCGTTCTCGAACACCGCGAGATCCTCGGTGGCGTCGAGTTGGCGGAAGTCTGCCTGCTCGGCCATCGCGCCCGCCACGTCGCGCGACGGCGCCAAGGCCGGCCGGCCCGAAGCCTCGGGCCCCACCCGTTTCGGCACCACGACATAGCGGACCCCCATTGGGCCGAGCAGGTGGCCGAGGCGGGTCGTGCGACCGTTGAGCGCAATGCGCACCGCGCCACCGAGTGCCATCGAAGGGCCTGGTCGGGTCGGCGCCCACGACTCGGTCAGCTCACCGAGCCCGTTGCGCGACGTCCCGTAGGCCAGGCCGGGCGCGACGCGCCAGCCGTCGACTGGCAACGTCTCAGGGTCGCCCAGCCACAGCACCCGGAAGTCGCCCGTCTTCGTATTGGCCTCGATGTAGCCGAGTTGGGTCGCGAGCGTGGCCGGCTCGAGGCCCCATCGCCCGTTCCCAGCGGCGGCTACGACCGGGATCGCCGCCGCGAAGAACGCGACGCTGGCAATCGCGGCGGCTACCTGCGGCGCGCCGAAGCGAAACTCGCGCAAGTCGATGCGGAACGAGATGAACCCGAGCGCGATCGACCAGGCGATGGCAATCGCGACCGGCGCCAGGAACAGCTCGGCGCTGGGCACCGGCAAGCCGACCCAGCCCCGCCCCACGACGGTAAGGAATGCGGCGTTGACCACGATCACCGCCCAGCATCGGATGGCCCAGCTCAACCGCCAGCCCCGCCCGATGAGCAGCGGCAGCGCGGCGGCAACCAACAGCGCCCAACCGAACGGCGCGCCACCGAGGCGGCCGGTCTCGAGCCGCAGCGCAGCCCCGAACGGCAACGCCCGGCTCGGCGACAGGCCCGGGCCGAACAGCGCGTGGCTCAGCCCTTCGGGGTGCAGCATCGTGAAGGACCATGGCGCGAGCAGCAGGAGCGCGACGCCGATACCGAATCCCGCGACGGACAACGCCCGTCGCCCGTCGCCTGGTGCCCGAACCAGCAGAGAGCCGACCAGCACACCGAGGGCGAGCAGCAGCGTCATCGCGAGCACACCCGGGGCGAACGCGGCGGCGACGCCGAGCATCAGCGCCACCCCAAGGCCCGACCGCCATTCGAACAAAAACGGTGCACGATGGCGCCCGTCGGCTGGTTCCGCGGCGCGTTCGCCCATGCCCTCGGCGCCGGCACGCATGCGGGCCAACAGCCAGGGCGCAACGGCGTACGCGATTAAACCGTCCCAGCGGCCGCGGGCCAACGACGCGTAAGGGAGGGGCACCACCGCATACGCCGCAAGCCCGACCAGGCCGGCGCGGGGCACTTCGACGCTGCGGGCCAGCCGAAACGCGCCGAACAGGCCGAGTGGCACGAGGCCGAGGATGAGCACCTTCTGCGCGGCGCCGACTGCGCCGAACAAGATCGTTCCGGCGATGCCGAGCAAGGCGAAGGCCGGCGGCGCGGGCGACTCGGCGCCCAGCCCGGTGAAGCGCCAGCCGCTGAAGAACTGGCGAAACAGACTGCCGACCGCGGGCGGCGGAGCGAACTGGCCCACCGCGGGCAGGTCGCCCGACAGCAGCCCGCGGGTACCGGCGAGCAGCACGAAGGCAACGGCGCCCCACGCAATCAGCGCGCTGCGGGAACCCGCGATCTCTTTTAGAAGTCCGGCGCCTGATTCGGCAAAAGCGCGGGCGCGGTCTTCGCCGTGCAACTGGCCGCGGATGAACCGGTTGATGCGGGCGAAGCCCCGCGTCTGCAACCGTCGGATCTCGCTGTCGGGAAACAACCGCGTGGCGTTGACGCGCTTGCGCGACTCGCGAACGCCGCGGATGTCTCGCAATACGTCGTACCAACCGCCAACGATCGACGCGGCGACACGGCGACGGCCGGCGAGCAGCGCGTAGACGAGTTCGCCGAGTTGCACGATGATGAGCTGGGGCACGATGCGAACCAGATGCGTCGGCGTGTAGTTCGTGAACACCATGCGAATCCGGTGGCGGACCTCGGCCGCTCGCACGTCATCGCGGTGACGGGAGATGTCGCGTTTGTCGCGGTCGTCGCCCCCCACTCCTGAGCGGTATCCGCCGACCGTCGCGCCGCGATGGGAGGCCCGCGCTGCGGGAGCGGCCAGAACGCGCGCTCCGGCGATTTGGGCTCGCCAGCAAAAGTCGATGTCTTCGCCGTGGGGCCACAATTTCGGCTCGAAGCCACCCAAAGTGATGGCGAGGTCGGCGCGCACCAGCATCACCGCACCGTCGACGGCGAACACGTCGCGCACCGCATCGTGCTGTTCTTGATCCAGTTCGCCCGAATCGACCAGGGGCGCGACTACGCCGGTCTTGTCGATGGTAAGACCGGCAGACGTAATGCGGAAGTGGTCGTCCCAGTCGACGAGCTTGGGCCCGATAACCCCGGCGTTAGAGCGGTAGGACTCTTCGACAAGAAGGCGAACCGCGTCGGGCGCGAGCGCGGCGTCGTCGTGACAGAACAACAGGTACGACGCTCCTTGCACCATGTCGAGCGCTTCGTTGGCGGCACGGGCCCAGCCCGGGTCGGTGGCCAGCCGCCGAACGAATGCCTCGGGCGCGACCGCGGCTACCCGGGAGGTCGGGTCGACGTCAGATGCCGCATCGATCACGAGTACGGACAGGTTCTCGTAGTCCTGAGCGCCCAAGGCGGCGAGCGCCGAGTCGAACCATTCTCCCGGGTCGTGGGTGACCATTACGGCCACAACGGCAGGGGGCGCCGCTAGCTCGGGCTCGGCAGACGGGTCGAGATCCATGAGGCGCAAGAACCTAGTTGGACCGGCCCCGTTGCTAGCTGAGACCGCGCTTGCAAGAGTTAATCAAAAGGTATAACTTAGTTAGCAACGGGTGGCGCTACTTCACCCCCACCCTTTCAGGAGAAACTCCCATGAACGTTTCCGACAACCTTCGCGACGCCACTTACATCGCCATCGGCATGGGTGTGATGGGCGTGCAGCGCGCGCAGGTGCGGCGCGAAGAACTCGGCAAGCAGCTGGCCGAACAGCGCAACTCGCTCGAGGCCCGCGTCACCGACGTCCGCTCGACTCTCCAGAGCCGGGGCGCCGAAGCCGTAAAGATCGTGAGCGACGTGATCAAGGAGGCCGACG
>JACCXE010000273.1 GCA_013697265.1 Actinomycetota bacterium
CGCGCTGACGGCGTGGATGCAGCTGAGCGGAGAGGTTCGCGGCCGCGCCCGCATCGTGGCGCTGGTGGCCGCGGCGCTAGTGGTGGTGCGAGTGCCGGCGTACGCGTCGGAGTTCGGCACGTTTAACACCGAGTCGCGCCAGGCGTCGTCACGCTTCAGCGGGATCGAATCGATTCTCAACGCGAGTCCGGTCGCCGACGACACCGAGCGTTGCCGGCCGGTGCTGTCGCCCACCCACGAAGCCGTGCCCGTGATCCGTTACCAACTCGGCCTCGAGAAGCACGAGGTGATTGCGTCGACCCAATTGCGTGTGGCGTCAACGACTGGGCTGCAACTCCTGCAGACCGGTTACCTCGATCCGATCGGGCTGACGAGCATCTCGCACACGCAACGCAAGCCGTGGACCACCTTTCCGCAGCCCGGCTTCGCGTATCGGGCCGAGAACAGCGCCTGGATCGCGTACGCCAAGTGTTGAAGCGAAGCGCGCTCATCGTCGCCGCGCTGACGCTGGTGGCGTGTGGCGGCGATGCCACCGCTGCGAGTCGGACAACGAACAGCGCCGGGGTAAACGGCCTGCGCTTCAACGGCGAGAAGGTCGGCGTGAGCGATCGGCCGGTCGCGGTGACGGCTAGCAGCGCGTCGATCTGGGCCTCCAGCGTTACGCGAGGCACACTGTCGGAGATCGACCCCGACACGCACAAGCGCGTGGGCGCGCCGATTCGCGTTGGCCGAGCGCCGTATTCGGTGCACTACGCGTTTAACCGCGTGTGGGTCGCCGGGTTCCGAGACGACACGCTCGTAGCCGTCGACCCCTCGACCCGGCGGGCCGCCCGGCCGGTCGCCGTGCCCGATCGCCCCTTTGGGATCGCCGACGGCTTCGGCTCGTTGTGGGTCGGCGGGGTTTCCCGAGGCGTGGTGTCGCGTGTCGACCCGGCAACCGGCGTGGTTGTGGGGGCGCCGATCGTGATCGACGGCGTCCCCCACGGCATCGCCACCGGTGTCGCTCTCGTGTGGGTGGTCGACATCCGCGACAACCAGGTGGTCCGCATCGACCCGGCGACAGGCCGCATTGCCGGCGAACCGGTACCGGTCGGCGTCCTGCCGTCCGCGATCGCGGTGCGCGACGGCGTCGTGTGGGTCGCCAACGCGCGTCACGGCACCGTGGTCCGCTTGTCCGAAGCCACCGGCCAGCGGCTGGGCCGGCCCATCCGCGTCGCCGCCCGTCCGGTGGCGATCGCGGTGGACGCCACCTCGGCGTGGGTAGTCAGCCTCGACGGCGACGCGTTAACGCGCATCGACGTAAAGACGGGCAAAGCCGACCGCTTACCGATCCTCATCGGCGACGCCCCCAGTGACGTCACGCTGACCCCATCAGGATTATGGGTCGCAAACGGGAAAGATGACGAGGTCGTCAACTATGCGTCCGGCCCCTCCTAAGTGACACAGACGCCTTCGTTGAGTTTGTAGATATCGACGCGGGGCCCCGGTCGCACATAGGTCAGCGGATACCAGTTGTAGGAAATGTCGAAGTTGAAGGCCGGTAACGACGCTCCGTCGCGCACCGGGCTGAACCGTGCAACGAGGGTGCCCCGCGTGACGAGCTGGCGGTAGTACTCGACGGCCTCGGTGGGAGCGGCGGGGTCCTTCAGTGCCCTCTCCCGGATGATGCTGCCGGTCACCACGTAGCAGTAGCCGCCCGCCACATAGCTGTCGATCGTCGCCGGGCTGAGCGTCGTCGCGTAGCGCTCGATGTCGGCACCACGCGGCTGCGGGTAAAGGTCGAACAGCGGCGCGCCGCCACGTTGGCTGCCTTCGTTGAAGTAGGCCGGTGGTCCTATCAGTTCAGACGCGAGCTTGGCGCCCCGGCCCGCGTGGGCAAGCAGCCACGTCTTGGCCATGTCCCGCGTATCGGCGCGGTCGATAATGAGATCACTGTGCACCACGGTGACGATGGGTTGGGCGAAGGCGACGGCGCCCAGCGCGACACCAGCGAGAACTCGGCCTCGCGGCAACAGTCTCGCTACCTCGACCAAGGCGTAGGCGGCGAACACGGCGAGCACCGGGTACACCGGCATGAACCAGCGTGCGTAGAAGCGCTGCTGGGCGCCCATGAACAGCCACGCGGTGACCGCGAAGCCGATCCAGGGCAGCGCCCGCCGCCAGTTCCGGCGCAGGGCCAGCACCGCACCCGCAGCAGCGAGGGCGCACGGCACAACACCGAAGCCCCACGTGAGGGTCCACAGGTAGTACCGCCACCCGCTGGTTTCGTCGGTGCCCAGCTTGGCGATGTTGGCGGACTGGTCTTGTTGACGGCTCACGCCGTCGAGAAACTCGCCGTGGTCGAGCACGCTGTAAGGGTTGAGCACTACGAACGTGCCGAGGGCGACCGCGCCGGCGAGTACCAGGTTCACGAACTCTTTGGGGGCCGACGTGCGGTCGTCGAGGACGCGCACCGCTGCGGCGATCGCGATCGCAACCACAAGCGCGGCCGCCGTGTACTTCGTGGCGCTGGCCGCTCCAACGCCGGCCCCCGCGATCAGGTAGTCGAGGCGGCGCCCGCGCGTCGAGATACCGACAACGCCTACGAGCCCGAGCGCAAGCGGCAGCAGCGTGGGCACGTCGTTGAGTGCGAAGTGGCCGTAGAACACCGGCAGGAACGAGACGCCGAGCAGCGCCGCGGCAACCAGGCCGACGGCATCGCCATAAAGACGACGGGCCGCGACAAACAGCACGCCGACCGCGGCGACGCCGAACACCGCAGTGACGACGCGCGCGATCAGGTACAGCGTCGTCGCGTCGCCATTCAGGGCGGCGTGCACCGATCCGTGCGTGGGCAACCCGGGTACGCCGTACGCGATCGAGAACACGACGTGAAGCACGTACGTGAACGCCGGAGGGTTCATGAAGTAGTGCGGGTTGAGCGACCCGCCGCTCATCCGAACCGCGCCGGGCACGAAATGGGCGTACTCGTCCAGGTTGTAAACGGTGGGCAGACCGCTCGCGATCCCCCATAGGCGCAGGCCGAGCCCGGTAGCCAGAATCGATATGAGCGCGACAGGCACGCGGGTGAGTCGTCGCGTCATGCCGTCAGCTTGTCCACTCCAACCATCGCCCATG
>JACCXE010000319.1 GCA_013697265.1 Actinomycetota bacterium
GCGCGACGCCTCGTCGAACGATGTGCACGTGTCGAGCGCAGCGTCAGCAGCCGCGACCTCGGCTTCGTGGAAGGCGATGACGTCGGCGACCGACATCCCAATGGGTTCGTCGAACATGTGGCCCCACCAGTCCATATCCATCGTCTCGCCGGCGCAGATCGCACGAAACCACAACCGTTCGGCGTAGCCGAGGTGCATGACGAGGACACCAAGCGAGTTAGCTGTTGGCGTCGGACGCCAGAGCAGCTGTTCGTCGGTGAGCCCTTCGAGTTTGTAGACGACTCCCTCGCGCAACTTCGTCAGCCAGGCCCGTGCCATGGGTATCTCGCCGCCGGCCAACTCGTTGTCGGGCTGGCGCGCCTCGGGTGGTCGCTCGGCCATCGCTACAAGTCGATCGCGTGGGCGCGCAGGCCGTCGGTGTCGACCCACTCGAGCGTGGTCGCATGGGTGCCGGCCAGGATCACGGGCGGCGCCTTGCCTGCTTCGAAGGCCTGCTGCCAACGCGTGGCGCACAGGCACCAACGGTCGCCCGGCTGCACGCCGGAGAAGCTGTATTCAGGGATCGGCGTGGACAGGTCGTTGCCGACCGACGCCGAGAACTCCAGGAACTCGGCGGTCGCCTCGATACAGACGGTATGGAGGCCCACGTCTTCGGACCCCGTGTCGCAGCAACCGTTGCGGTAGAAGCCGGTGAGGGGGTCGAACGAGCACGGTTCGAGTTCGCTGCCGAGCACGTTCTTGGCCATGCACGAATCCTCGCAGACGCGGCCCTCCGGTACCCTGACGCGCATGCCCAGGCGTCACCGTGTTGTCCGGTGTTTCGCGCTCGTGGTCACGTTGTCATTCGTAGGCGCGGCGTGCTCGGACAACGGCGCCGACCTCGCCGCGAAGGACCCGAAGGCTGCGATGGCGACGGCTTCGAAGCGCACGGTAGATGCGAAGACGGTGCAGTTGGCGTTGTCGGCCAAGACGCAAGCCGGCGTGTCCGTGTTGTCGGGCAACGGCGCGTACGAGTTCGGCGCCAAGCGGGGCCGCTTCACCCTCACCAGCGTGTCGGGTACCGGCGTGGACGTGATCATCACGCCCGACACGATGTATGTGAAGGTGCCGAACAAGACTGTGGACGGCAAGACATACGTCAGCCTGACCGACGCTGACCTCGCCACAGCGGCGGCGAGCACGAATGCTCCTACGGTGCAGTTGGCGCAATTGCTCGATCGAACCCGGTCCCAGGTCGATCCGCGGTCCACGCTCGACGCGCTCGGTGAGAACGTCCCCAACCTGAAAAAGGTGGGCAGGCAGAAGATTCGCGGCGCAGCCACCACGCACTTCACGGGTCGGGTCGACCTCAGCGACAAGGCGTTGGCCGCCGCTCCCGCCTCCAAGAAGGCGGCGCTCCAAGCCGCGCGCAACACGTTCGGCCCCGACGGCTACCCCGTGGAGGTGTGGCTCGACAACGACGGCCGCGTGCGCCGCGTGCAGTATGCCCTTGTCTCGGGCACCGCCGCCCAGCAGACGTCGACCACGGTTCGGCTCGACCTTTACGGGTTCGGCGACGACTCGGGCATCGTCATCCCCAAGACGAGCGACGTGGGCGACGGAGCCACGCTGTTGAATCCGGCAACCACGACGGCTCCGAAGTAGTAGCTACGCATCTTCTCAAACGAATGCTGATTGTCTCCGCGGTGTTCGCCGCGCTCATCGTGGTGACACTCGGCGTCGAAACCCAGCTCGCGCTCCGCGGGCGGGAGGTCGTCGCGCCCGACACCAAAACGCTGGCGGCGAGCTTCGCCGCCGAGTCGGTCGACCGACACGTCAAAACGCTATGGATGGGTGACTCGACAGCTGCGGGTGTCGGCGCGTCGAATCCCGATGGGTGTCTGTCTTCGCAGGTTGGCTCCGAACTGCTCGATACCAATGCGCCGCACGGTTACGACATGCAGGTGATCGCAGTGTCAGGAGCGCGCATCGGCGACGTCGTCGATAAGCAGTTGCCACGCGTCGCGGCGCACAAGCCCGACGTCGTGGCGATCAGTATCGGCGCGAACGACACGATCCACCTGACTCGTGCCGCGACGTTCAGAGATCGTTACAAGAAGCTGATCGACGGCCTGGTTCGGGCGGGCGTCAGCGCTGATCACATCGTGCTGATCGGCGTACCCGACATCGGTTCACCGACTCGCCTGATGCAACCGTTGCGCGCCATCGTCGGCCTGCGCAGTCGCCGGCTCGATCGTGAGGTGCGCAACGTCGCGAAGGCCAAGGGCGTGCGCTACGTCGACCTGTTTCACGCGACGTCCAAGCCGTTCCGGGCCAATCCGTCCAAGTACCTGGCCGACGACAAGTATCACCCGAGCGACGCGGGCTACGCGCTCTGGGCCAAAGCCGTCGCACCGGTGGTGGCGAAGGCGGCGGGTTAGTCGTCCAGCGAGAAGCCCTCGACGCCGACCGGACATGACAGAGAAGCGCCGTCGCGGGACTTCGAGAACTCACGCCGCGCGCGCGCGGTACTGCATCAACCATTCGGTGAGCCTCTCCGGCCGCAGGACGCCACCGGGAGTAGCCAATGTTGCGAAAGGTTGTGAAGGGCCGTCGGCATTCCCCTAACGCGATCCGTGGGTCGACGTAGCGG